>JAYVPZ010000394.1:0-4551 GCA_043757105.1 Aestuariivirga sp.
CGTTCTATCTCTATGACTTAGCGAGTGATTTTCATTCTTTGTGGAATAAGGGCAAAGAACTGCCGCAATTAAGATTTATTTTGCAAGATCAGGATAACATATCATTAACGCGGCTCGCTTTTCTGAGGGTGATTCGTTATTGTCTTGCAAATGGTCTCAGGATCTTAGGCGTTGAACCCGCCTCGGAAATGTAACAACGGATGAACTGACAATGGACCAAAATTCGACGGGCGGCTCAGATAAACGCAACTGGCGCGAACGCCTCGGTATTGGCACGAAGGATGGTGCCATCATCGCAAAGGATATGCCAAAAGTGTCTGACGAGTTTAAACCTGCTCCAATGCAACCAAAGTCGGTTGCTGTTAACGTTAGACCAGCCCCAATGGCACCGCGCCCCGCTGCGGTTGTAAGACCAGCAGCAGCTCCGGGCTCAGCCCGACCAGCAGCTCAAGCTCCGCCACGAGCGCCTGCAGCGTCGCCTGATGCTCTTGCAAGTAAATTGAAATCTCAGCGAGATGCCGCCGAGAAACTGGCCGAACAACGCGTGACTGCAGCTAAGCAAAGAGCTGAGGCGGCAATGCCAGCTGCAACAAACGGTAGCGCTGAAAAACCAAAATTCACCTTTGCTGAAGATGAACCAAAGTCAGCGGCGCCACGCCCAGCAGCAATGCCTACGCGTGCCCCTCCGCAAGTTCAGCGCACTGCATCGTCACCTGCGCCTCAACAAAGTTATACAAACCAAATAGCGCCACCACGTCCACCACTCGGTGGTGGGCAAGCTATACCACCTCGTGTTGCTCCGGTGCCGCAACAATCTTATCCGCCACAAGCGTACCCTCAGGGACAAGCTTATCCGCAAGGGCAACCTTATTATCCTCCACAGCAGCCGCAATATCCGCAAGGCTATGCGCCGATTCCGCCTCCAGGTTATCGCCCAATTGATCCGGCTACGGGGTATACACCGCCACCACCATTCAATCCGCAGCCACGCCCTCAGTTTACGCCAACAGGTGCCGGGGCAGGGCCAAGATTGCAAGTTCCGCAACGACAACCTGCAGCAGGGTTTAATAGTTCGCAACCCAGTTTTGGTGCAAACCCGCGATTGACGAATCCACCTCCAATGCGTCAGACTCCAGCAGCAAACTATGCCGAAAACGAAGAAGACGATATTTTTGAGCAGCCTGCACCTCGCGCTCAGCGCCGCGCTACAGCTGAAGATTATTCGCAAGCCTACCGCGAAGTTGAAACTGGTTTGGAAGAAGATACACAACGCTCTGGCAGGCCTCTTATGTTGCTTGCGCTTTTGGCTCTATTGGTTGCGTCTGCATTGTTGGCAGTGTGGGGCTATACCAACTATGTTAAAAACGGCGGCAAAATGACTGCAACAGGAAACAATGTTCCAGTCATCGCTGCTCCTGAAAAACCTGCAAAAACAACGCCTGATGCAGCGGCCACTGACGATGCTGCAGCTGGTAAAGCCGTAAACACCTCGAAAAAGTTGATTTATGACCGCATTGTTGGCGATCAGGAAGTTCCAGCTGGAAAAATGGTTCCCAGTGAAGAGACACCCGTTCAACCTTCAAACAATAGTGCACCTATAAACTCTGGTGGCGATACTGTTGTACCAGCGGCACCCGCGGCTGGAACGGGTGATGACGGAACGCCATTGCCATTACCGCCGCCGCCAGGTGGTACACAAGGATCCCTTGAACCTTCCGGAAAAACGGATTCGGCCAAAACCGATCAAGCAATGATAAATCCTGCCGCCAGCGAAAGCTTGGCGGCAGTGCCTATTCCGGCGGGCAATCAAAGTTCCGCTGCCGCTGTTGTTGCTGCGGGTTCTGATGCTATCGCTCAAACAGCGGAAGCGCCAAAACCTGCAGCTGAAACAATTGCCGACAACACGATTCCCGATGAACCTGTCATCAAAGAAAGGAAGTTGGCTGCGAAAACGATTGAAGCAAAGAAAAAGATTTCGCCAGAATTGAATTCCAAATCACTTGGCGCAAGACCCGTTGTCTTGGTTCCGCCTTCGAAGCTTGCCTTACAAAATAGGAATATTCCAGTAGAAGCAAAATCGATAGCCAGCCAGACTACGAATGGTGATGGTGGTCTCTATGGAAATACAGAAGTGAACAGTGGTGATAATACAGCAGCAGTCGCTGAAGCATTGCCTGTCGAACAACCAAAGAAACGTAAGACATTGTTAGATTTGTTCCGCACAGACAGTCAGGCTTCTGAGCCCGAAGCGGTTGTGCCTTCATTGCCAAAAACACCTCCAACCCAACAAGTTGCAGCGGCGGCTCCACGAGTTGTAGCACCTGTACCAGCAGCTGGCACGGGAGCATATGTCGCTCAGCTTGCGTCGTTCAAGAGTAAGGCCGAAGCAAATGCCGAATATGCGCGACTGGTCGTGAAGCACGGTCCAATCATAAAACGCTATGCTCCAATCATCGAACAAGCTAATGTTGCGGGCAGCACGCGCTACCGACTTAACATCGGCCCCATGGCCTCAACTGATGTCGCTTCCAGCTTTTGCTCGTCGCTTTTTGCGGCGGGAGAGCGTGACTGCCTTGTACACAGACAATAAATCGCACCTAGAAACCAGATTTTCGAAACATAACAAATTAAAATGACAATTCGATCTTTTATCAGCGGCTGCGCAGCTTTGGCTTTGTCGCAGGAAGAAATAAGTTTCTTTCAAAAATGCAACCCATGGGGGTTGATTCTTTTTAAGCGCAATTGCGAGTCCCCAGATCAAATCCGCAATCTTACGGCCCAATTTCGAAGTGCCGTTGGCCGCAAAGATGCGCCTGTTTTTATCGATCAAGAAGGTGGACGCGTTCAACGCTTGGGCCCGCCATCAAACTATTGGCGCAAATATCCAGCGGCCATGGAATATGGCAAACAATATGACCGTTGTGCCTCACTCGCCATTAAAACAGCGCGCAGTGTTGGCCGCTTGATGGCTGAAGATTTGTTTGAGATCGGCATTACATCAAGTTGCTTGCCGGTGCTGGATGTGCCTCAACCGGGTGCGCATGATGTGATCGGCAACCGCGCTTATTCGATGCGTCCTGAGCAAATCATGACACTGGCACGCGCCCACACTGTTGGTTTGATGGAAGGCGGTGTCTTACCAGTCATGAAGCATATTCCCGGTCATGGCCGAGCTGAAGTCGATAGTCATCATAATCTACCAATCGTAAAAGCAATACGTGCTGATCTTGAGCGCGTCGATTTCTTGCCCTTCGTCTCATTTGCCGATTGCCCCATGGCTATGACGGCCCATGTGATTTACGAGGCGCTGGATAAAGATAACCCCGCCACACTATCGCGGAAAATCATTAAAAACGTTGTGCGCAAACTGATTGGCTTTGACGGCCTGTTGATCACCGATGATCTTTCCATGAAAGCACTCCAAGGCACGTTCACTGAAAAAGCCAATATGGCTTTGGCCGCTGGTTGTGACATGCTTTTACATTGCAACGGTGTGATTAGCGAAATGGAAGAAGTGGCCGAGGCCGCAGTTCCGCTGGCTGGCAAAGCAATGCGCCGCGCCAAGCAAGCCCTCAAAGCCAAGCGCAAACCCTTGCCCTATGACAAAAAACAGGCTCTGAATGAGTTGGAAGCCATATTAAGCGTCTGAAACTGGGGATAAGATGCCCGTAACGTTCGAATCGCGCGTTCTTAACGCGTAAACAAGAATGATGGAGAACGAAGCCTTGGGCGAACCAGCAACCCCAGAACAGCAAGAAGCATGGCCAGATGGTCAGCCCGCTTTGCGCGTGGTGGCGGAGGTCAATCCCGAAGAGCTGATCGTTGATGTCGGTGGCTTTGAAGGCCCGCTTGATTTGCTGCTTGAATTGGCCCGGGCCCACAAAATTGATTTGGCACAAGTTTCGATTTTGGAATTGGCCAACCAGTATCTGGGTTTCATTGAACGCGCCCAAAAAATGCGACTTGATGTGGCAGCCGATTATTTGGTGATGGCGGCGTGGCTGGCCTATCTCAAATCACGTTTGCTTATTCCTGTGCCTCTGTACACTGATGAAGCCCTGCCGCAAGACATGGCAGCACGTCTTGCGTTCCGCTTACAACGTTTGGCGGCAATGCGTGATGCGGGTGCAAAGATTTTGGCCATGCCGCAGCTGGGCATTCATGTGTTTGAACGCGGCGCTCCTCAGCCGTTGGTGGTTGATGTGCAGCGCGAATATTCGGATAATTTGATTGACCTGTTGAAGGCCTATGCAGATCGTCGTCAGCGCAAAGTGGTGCGCCAAGTTTATACCGTGAAGCGCCAGCCTACATGGTCGATCAAAGAGGCGCGTGAGGCCTTAGAGCGCCTAGTGGGTGCCATGGATGAATGGGGTGCGTTTGACACGTGGTTGGAGCGCTATTTGGCAACACCAGAAACACGCCGTTCTGTTCGTGCCTCAAGCTTTACCGCTAGCTTGGAATTGGCCCGAGATGGGCGTATTGAAATGCGCCAAGAAGAAGCGTTTACACCAATCTATATGCGTCGTCGGCAAGGTGCCGCTGTTGAAGGAA
>JAYVPZ010000395.1:0-17850 GCA_043757105.1 Aestuariivirga sp.
CGCTGGGCCTGCCTGATGGCATGATGATTAGGCCAACTGTGATGGCAATATTTGACTCGGTGCGCGATGAGGTGACGGTTACCGCACCAGTTTACGTCAATGCTACTGTTTCGGGGCGTGTGGCCTATGCAAAAGCCGTGGAGCGGATTTCAGAGGTGGTGGATGCATTAGATCGCCCCATCGATATGGCGCTGCGTGAGCTTGATGCGCCGATGATTGAGGCGGCAAAATCCAATACGCCGCCTGATCAGTATTGTTCCATGGTGCTAGAAGCCAAGGAACATATTGCGGCCGGCGATATTTTTCAGGTGGTATTGTCGCAACGATTTGAGACTGAGTTTGCCTTGCCGCCGTTCTCGCTTTACCGCGCATTGCGCCGCGTCAACCCATCACCATTTTTGTATTATTTGAATTTCGATACGTTCGCTGTGGTCGGTTCCTCGCCAGAAATTTTGGTGCGGGTGCGTGACGGCAAGGTTTCTATTCGTCCGATTGCCGGCACTCGCCGGAGAGGAGCAACACCGACTGAGGATAAGGCCTTGGCAGAGGAACTGTTGGCTGACCCCAAAGAACGCGCAGAGCATTTGATGTTGCTCGATTTGGGGCGGAACGATTTGGGGCGCGTGGCGGAGATTGGCTCGATCAATGTCACCGATAAATTTATTCTCGAATATTATAGCCAGGTGATGCACATTGTTTCAAATGTCGAAGGCAAACTGGCTTCGAAATATGACGTGATAGATGCCATGGTGGCGGGCTTTCCTGCTGGAACAGTTTCGGGTGCGCCAAAAGTTCGTGCGATGCAAATCATTGATGATTTAGAGGTGAACAAGCGCGGCATCTATGGCGGCTGTGTTGGGTATTTTGGCGCTGATGGCGAGATGGACACTTGCATCGTGCTTCGTACAGCCATTGTGAAAGATGGCATGATGTATGTGCAGGCTGGTGCTGGTGTTGTGGCCGACAGCGTGCCTGAAAATGAGCACCAAGAATGCATCAACAAGGCTAAGGCCCTGTTCCGCGCTGCTGAAGAAGCTGTGCGCTTTGCCGGCCGCGCGGGGAGAGCGCAATGATTATCCTGATTGATAATTATGATAGTTTTACATGGAACCTGTTTCATTTTTTGGGTGATCTGGGCGCTGATACGGTGGTGCACCGCAATGACAAGATTAGTGTCGGCCAAGTGATTTCATCTAGGCCTTCAGCGATCGTTATTTCCCCCGGCCCCGGCATGCCCGGCGATGCTGGCATTATTGTTGATTTGGTGAAGCAGGCTGCAGGCAAGATTCCGATCTTTGGCGTGTGTTTGGGGCAACAAGCGATTGGCGAGGCGTTTGGTGGCAAGATTGTTCGCGCACCCACGCAAATGCATGGCAAGACGTCAGGTGTTGAACACAAGGCGCAAGGTGTATTTAAAGATGTGCCAAATCATTTTACAGCAACGCGCTATCATTCACTGGTGGTCGATAAAATTACCCTGCCCGATTGTTTGGAAGTGACGGCTGAGACTGACGGCTTGATTATGGGCTTGCAACATAAAACCATGAATGTGCATGGCGTGCAGTTTCATCCTGAAAGCATTGCGTCGGAACATGGTCATCTGATTTTGAAAAATTTTCTTGATCAAGCAGGGTCGCGATAATGGCTGACATGAAACCGCTGATTGCTAAGGCTGCGAGCGGTGTTCCGCTCTCACGAGCAGAGGCGCGCGAGGCATTTAACATCATGATGTCGGGCGATGCTACGCCTTCGCAGATTGCCGGGTTCTTAATGGCGCTGCGAGTGCGCGGCGAGACGGTGGATGAGATTTCATCTGCGGTGGAAGTGATGCGCGAGAAGATGTTGCGCGTGGTGGCACCGACTGATGCTATTGATATTGTGGGAACGGGGGGCGATGCTTCGGGGTCTTATAATATTTCGACTTGTGCGGCAATTATAGCGGCGGCGGCTGGTTTAAAAGTAGCGAAGCACGGCAATCGCGCGCTGTCCTCCAAGTCTGGTGCGGCAGATGTTTTGATGGCACTGGGTGTGAAAATTGATTTGGCCCCTGAGAAGATTTCCGAGTGTATTGATGAAGCTGGTGTGGGGTTTATGTTTGCACCTGCACATCATTCGTCGATGAAATTTGTAGGTCCAACGCGGGTAGAATTAGGCACACGCACCATTTTCAATTTGCTAGGGCCGCTTTCTAATCCAGCGGATGTAAAACGACAGATTACCGGCGTATTTTCAAAGGCTTGGGTTGAACCTCTCGCCCACGTTCTGAAGAATTTAGGGTCGGATGCATGTTGGATTTGCCATGGCGAAGGCGGGATGGACGAGATTGTGCCAACTGGAATCACATGGATTTCGGAATTGAAGAATGGCGAAATTCGGAGTTTTGAATTGACGCCCGAGGATGCAGGTTTGAAGCGTTCTAAGTTTGACGATCTCAAAGGTGGCGAGGCCGCGCATAATGCTGAGGCGTTGCGTATTGTTTTGTCTGGTGCGCCTTCCGCATTCAATGATGCGGCTGCGATGACGGCAGGTGCCGCGCTTTTAGTGGCTGGCAAGGCGCGTGATATTAAGTCTGGCGTGAAGTTGGCGCAGGAGGCAATTAAGTCCGGTGCCGCTCAAAATACTTTGGCGCGGCTAGTTGAGGTTTCGAATAGCTGATGGTGACGATCCTCGAAAAGATTGCTGAATATAAGCGCGATGAAGTGACCGTCGCCAAGAAGCGTTTTCCGTTGAGCGTTGTTGAAGAAGCCGCCAAGAAAGCTTCGCCTGCTCGGGGTTTTGCCCATGCTTTGATGAGAAAAGCGCAGAGTGGGAAATATGGCTTAATCGCTGAAATTAAGAAAGCCAGCCCATCAAAAGGTTTGATCCGTGCTGATTTTGATCCACCAGAATTGGCAAAAGCTTACGCTGCTGGTGGAGCGGCCTGCCTTTCGGTTTTGACTGACACGCCTTCATTTCAAGGTGCGCCCGAGTTCTTGGCCGCTGCACGGGACGCCTGCACCCTGCCCGCATTGCGCAAAGATTTTATGCTCGATACTTATCAAGTTGCCGAAGCGCGAGCATGGGGTGGCGATTGTATTTTGATCATTTTGGCCATGGTGAGTGATGGGCTTGCAGCTGAACTTGAAGACGCGGCGATGCATTACCGCATGGATGTCTTAATTGAAGTGCATGATGAAGCGGAGCTAGCGCGGGCGTTGCTTTTAAAATCGCCAATGATCGGTATCAATAACCGCAATCTGCATAGTTTTGAAACCTCGCTCACCACGACCGAGCGGTTGGTGCCGCTGGTTCCAAAGGACCGCATGGTGGTTTGTGAGAGCGGTTTGTTTACGCCCCATGATTTGGCCCGGATGGCAAGGAGTGGTGTGAATAGTTTTCTGATTGGTGAAAGCTTGATGCGGCAAGATGATGTGGCACAAGCCACCAAACAAATTTTGGCCAAGCCATGAGCAAACTGTCGCATCTCGACAATAAGGGCCAGGCTCATATGGTGGATGTGTCGGGTAAAGATGTGACGACGCGCAGTGCCACCGCGCGGGGGCGTGTATTGATGCTGGCGACGACTGTAGCGCTATTGCGTGATGGGCTTGCCAAAAAAGGCGATGTGTTGGCCACGGCTCGTATTGCTGGAATTATGGCTGCTAAGAAAACGTCTGAACTCATTCCACTTTGTCATCCCTTGATGATTTCAAAAGTGAGCGTTGATTTTCAAACTGGTGACGGCACTGTTGATGTTGAAACGACTGTGAAAGTTGAGGGCAAGACGGGGGTTGAGATGGAGGCCTTGACGGCGTGTTCTGTTGCCTGCTTAACGATTTATGACATGTTGAAGGCGGTCGATCGCGGGATGAAGATTACGGACTTGCGCGTGATTGAAAAATCAGGCGGCAAGTCTGGTTTGTTTCAGGCTGATTGATCCATGGCCTTGATGTCCGTTGATGAGGCTCTGGCGCGGGTTTTGAACGCAGGCAAAACCCTAAATGCCGAACTCGTCAAACTAGATGATGTCATTGGCCGAGTGTTGGCTAAGGATTTGAAAGCCAAGCGTGACCAACCCCCTTTTCAATCGTCAGCCATGGATGGCTATGCAGTGCGGTACGAGGATTTGAGCGAACCGTTAAAACTGATTGGCGTGTCTGCGGCAGGGCATGGTTTTAAGGCTATTGTTAAAAAAGGTCAGGCCGTTCGGATTTTAACGGGTGCACCTTTGCCCGCTGGTGCTGATACAATTGTCATCCAAGAAAATGTTTCGGTTGTCGGAAAGTCGATCAAAATTGGCGAGGCCCCTGCCCTTGGTCGCAACATTCGTCCGCAGGGTTTGGATTTTAAGAAGAATGATATCCTGATTGCTTCGGACACACGAATTTCTGCGCGAGATATCGGATTGATGGCGGCCGCCAATGCCGCTGTTGTTTCAGTCCGTAAGCGGCCGCGTGTGGTTTTGTTTACGACAGGTGATGAACTTGTATTGCCGGGTGATCGTCCGCGTACGGATCAAATTTTCTCCTCCAATAGTCAAGCGCTTGCTGCAATGTTAAGCTCTTGGGGTGCAGAGATCATCAATCTTGGCATTGTGCGCGATGATATGCGAGCCACTATGGCTGCGATTAACAAGGCGGCTAAAGCTGATATTCTTGTCACGACAGGTGGCGCATCAGTCGGCGATCATGATTACGTGCAAGAAGCGTTGAAACACAGCGGAATCAAAATTGATTTTTGGAAGATAGCATTGCGGCCCGGCAAGCCACTTATGTTTGGAACCAAGGGCAAGCTTTGTGTTCTTGGGCTTCCGGGTAATCCGGTTTCGGCCTTGGTTTGCGCACGGATTTTTTTGAAACCACTGATTGGGATCATGTTAGGCATGGACGGGCGCGATGTTCCGGTTATGGCGCGTGTTGCAACTGCTCTGCCTGCCAATGATGAGCGGCAAGATTATTTAAGGGCAACGCTGCGATATGAAGAAGATGGTGCGCGAGTCGCTCAAGTTTTTTCAAAGCAAGACTCGTCGATGCAACGACATTTGCGTGATGCAGATTGTTTGATTGTACGGCCTCCGCGAGCCCCTGAAGTGGCAAAAGGCGCTTTAGTTCCCGTGCTTTTACTCGATTATCAGGGGCCATAGCGAATACACTTGCAGAACGAGAACGGAACATGTATGTTTGTTTTGTATTTGTTCTGATTCAGTCTTCTAAACGAAGGAAAACGCCACATGCTAACCCGTAAACAGCTCGAACTCCTGTTGTTCATCAACGAACGCTTGAAGGAAGAAGGTGTTCCACCATCATTTGAAGAAATGAAAGAGGCGCTGAATTTGCAATCAAAGTCTGGTGTTCACCGGCTGATTGTGGCTTTGGAAGAGCGTGGATTTTTAAAGCGCATGCCAAACCGAGCGCGCGCACTTGAAGTGATCAAGCTGCCAGAGTCGCACACGCCAAGTTTGACAATGAAAAAATCTGGCTTCACGCCAAATGTCATTGAGGGGTCTTTGGGTAAGGGTACCAAGTCTGCCCCTACGGCTAATAATGACGGTGGATACCGCGCAGCTTCTATCCCGATGATGGGTCGGATTGCGGCTGGTGTGCCCATTTCTGCGATTCAAGATCATACAGCCAATGTCATGGTTCCGCCTGAGATGTTGGGTGGTGGCGAACATTTTGCTTTGGAAGTCAAAGGTGACTCGATGATTGATGCGGGCATCTTCGACGGTGATACTGTGGTTATCCGCAAAGGTGATACGGCTAACAATGGTGATATTATTGTGGCATTGGTTGACGATGAAGAAGCCACTTTGAAGCGCTTGCGCAGGAAAGGTGTTTCGATTGCACTTGAAGCAGCAAACCCTGCTTATGAAACACGCATTTTTGGACCAGACCGTGTGCGGGTTCAAGGGAAACTGGTTGGGCTTTTGCGAAGGTATCAATAAAGAAACCCGGGCTGTTACCCCCGGGCTACCCTTGCAGGGGATCGGAATATTTTTAGTTTGACGCTGTAGACGACGTCAGGAACTTATTTGGATCAAGTGCAGTTGCTCCTTTACGCACTTCAAAGTGGAGCTGTGGACTTTGCACAGCACCGGTTTGTCCGGCTTTGGCAATGACGTCGCCGCGCTTTACAGTATCGCCGCGCTTCACAAGAAGTTGTGACGCATGAGCATAGGCGGTTACATATCCTCCAGCATGGCGCACGAGAACGAGATTACCATAGCCTTTGAGTTCATTGCCTGCATAAGCAACTACGCCTCCTTCGGCGGCTTGAATGTTTGTGCCTTCGGGCACAGCAATGTTGATGCCTTCATTTTTTAGGCCATTTGGTTTTGCACCAAAGCCTGAAATCACTTTGCCTTTGAGTGGCCAACGAAGGGCCAAGGCGGCAGCTACATCAGTTGTCGGTGCGGCTTGTGCGACCTGCTCGTCTGGCTGATCTTTCGGAAGAGTTAAAGGTGCTGGCTTTTTGCCAGGCACATTAGCAACAACGTTAGACTTGTCTGGCGTGTCGGAAATCGCATTTTCATCTACAGAAGTATCTTGCGCAACTACGGCCCTAGCACCCGCTGGAATTTTGAGGCTTTGCCCAAGGTTTAGCGGCTTATTGTGCGGTAAACCGTTCAGATCAGCGATAGCAAACGGTGCAACACCAAATTTACGACCTATGGAATAGAGCGTGTCTCCTGACGCAACAGTTACTGAGTTACCCGCTTTCATTGATTTAAGCTTTGGAGTTGAAATTTGCTCTTCTTCGGTTAATGAGACCTGCTTTGCTTTCAACACAGGTTCTGTTGCATCTGGCAAATTCGCAACGCGTGCACCGGGAATGGTCAGTACTTGGCCTTGGGAAACTGAATAGGGAGTTTTGAGGCGGTTAGCTTCGGCCAATTGCTGAACTGACAGATGGTTTGCTTTGGCAATTCCATAAAGCGTCATTCCAGAACCAACTGTCAAAGTAGCGCCAGCTTTCGCAGGTGAAGCTTGAACCGAAGTTGCAGTTTGTTTGTAGGTGAACTTTGGCGCAACGGTTGCAACCTGTTTGTAACCAGGCGTCTTCACCAATGGTTCAGCGGCTGAATCCGCGATAGCTTCTTCTACAGGCGCCGAGAATTTTGGTTGTCTGTAAATTGGCGCTTTGTAAGCAGGAGCAGAGTAACTTGGTTGATCTGGCACATTGTTTAAAGCAAGTTTGGGCTGATTAACATTTTTGTAAGCCTTGGAGTAATCATAAGACTGCGCACGAGATTTGACCATCGGCACTTCTTCAATTGGGCTTTGAACGATAACTTCTTCGCGCGGCTCAATGTATTTTTGCGTAATTTTGCGCGGTGCAAGTTTCTTATATTTTGGCACCGAGGCAGTATAAACCGGATCGGCATCGGAGGGATTGTTATAGTCAGCGGCGAAGCGCTCAATCGAGCTTGAACAACCCGCTAACAAAAGTGTTGTCATGGTGACAACAATGAACTTAACCTTTGACACAGCAAAGGCGCCAACTGGCACGCTGATACGCATACTCAAACTCCGATACAAACAAACTAACTATGTTTTTAAATACGGTGTTTTGGTTAAGGGAGAGTTTATGCTTTCCAATTTGTTGAAAATTATTCGAAATTTATTCGACGACGATTTTTGCACCCACTTTGACACGGTCATAGAGGTCGATGACATGTTCATTGAGCATACGAATGCAGCCCGAAGAAACGGCATGGCCAATGCTCCATGGTTGGGTGGTTCCGTGAATTCTAAAATCTGTTCCACCAATATAGAGTGCGCGCGCGCCCAGCGGATTAGTGGCCCCACCTTCCATGAAATCAGGAATGATGTGTCCCTTGGCAGCTTCACGCGAAATCATCACCGCTGGAGGCGTCCACGTTGGCCAAACGGCTTTTCGGCTGATATGGTTTTGTCCCGACCACGTAAAGCCGTCGCGGCCAACACCAACGCGGTACATAATGGCCTGATGATCAGGAAGAATGAAATAAAGTTTCCGTTCGGACGTACGCACAAGAACAGAACCTGATGCTAGAGACGTTTGGAAGTCGATTACAGCACGATTAGGGCCCGACATGTCGTCTTGCTGTTGTTTGCCTTGCGAGATATTTGGAATTGTTGCATTGGCAACTTGTGAGTCGTTAAACCCGCCCAAAACCGTAAAAGTATCAGGGGCAAATTGAATTTGCGTCGCATAAGCTTGTGACATCATCAAAGCAGCAACTGCCGCACAGCCAAACAATTTGAACATTTTTCCACCTCAAGGATCATCAGTCCTCATTCAACAGGATGCCGGAACACAATTAACTCTGGCTTAATTCTTATAGTTTCTGAATCATTGCCATTGCTGACTTATGGTTTACCGGATGTTTCCAACGGGGCGCGATTTCAGAAATCGGCAGCAAAACAAAGTTCCTTTGAGAAATTCCCGGGTGCGGAAGTGTGAGCGCTTTTTGAACAACGCCACTTTGTTTGATGCGCCTGCCATTGTAATCAAGCAGGTCAAGATCAAGGGTGCGCGGCCCCCAACGCGTGCCCCGTTTACGACCGGCACTTTTCTCAATCATGTGAAGGCGGCGCATGAGCGCTTGGGGCGAAAGTGCTGTTTTGATAATTGCAACCGCATTTGTAAAGTCTGGCTGGTTGGTTATGCCAAAGGCTGGTGTCTTGATTAAAGTTGAAACACGTTCCAACTTTGTGGGCCAAGTATTCAACGCAGTAATAGCGCGTCGAATAGTTTGCTCAGGCGTTCCCCATGGGCCAGACTGATTGCTGCCGAGAGCAACTAATATCATCAGCCACGATCACGCAGAACGCGAGATTTTTCGCGGTTCCAATCGCGGATTTTAATAGTCTCTCGTTTGTCGACAGTCTTCTTGCCGCGAGCCAGCGCAATATCAACCTTCACCCTGCCTCTTGGATTGAAAAACATTTTGAGCGGTATGATGGTCAGGCCTTCGCGCAAAACACCAACTGCAAGACGATCAATTTCTTTTCGGTGAAGCAGCAATTTACGCGGGCGTTTTTGTTCGTGGTTGAACTGATTTGCTTCGCGGTACTCAGGCACATTGGCATTGAGCAGAAACAGTTCCGTGCCTTTCATTGCCGCGTAGGATTCACCCAAGTTGATGTGACCTACACGCAAGGATTTAACCTCAGAACCCTTGAGCTCTATGGCAGCCTCGAAGGTTTGCAGGATTTCATAATCATAACGGCCGCGGCGGTTTTCAGCCACCACCTTGAAGCCAATTTGTTTTTGGGAAGCTTTTGCCCCGCCAGCTTTTGACGACATGTCAGTTCAAAAGACCAGCATGAACCAAAGCTTCACGAACAGCTTGCTTCGTGCTTTCAACCACAGGAACCAAAGGCAAACGCGTATCTGATTCGCAAAGGCCAAGCAGACTTGCGGCATATTTTACCGGGCCCGGACTTGCTTCAACAAACATTGCGTGGTGCAATGGCATAAGTCGATCTTGCAGTTTTAATGCCGCACTATAATCACCCTTTAATGTGGCTTCTTGCAATTGCGAACAAAGTCGAGGGGCCACATTCGCCGTTACCGAAATACAACCGACGCCACCGTGGGCGTTAAAGCCCAAAGCCGTTCCATCTTCACCGGAGAGCTGGATGAACTTCTTTCCCGACATCAAACGTTGGAGCGATGGGCGGGTAAGATCAGCTGTCGCATCCTTCACACCTACAATATTTTTAAAATCATGTGACAGTCGCGCCAAAGTTTCAACTGAAATACTGGCTACAGTGCGGCCCGGCACATTATACACAATAATCGGAATATTGACCGCTTTGGCAATGGCCGCATAATGTGCATAAATGCCGTCCTGCGTTGGTTTGTTGTAGTACGGCACAACGACTAAGGCTGCATCAGCGCCAGCTTTCTTGGCGTGCTGGGTGTACTCAATCGCTTCAGCAGTATTGTTAGATCCGGCGCCAGCAATCACTGGCACTCTGCCCTTTGCAACTTCGACGCAAATTTTTACGACAGATTTATGCTCATCAGGCGTTAAAGTGGGGCTTTCACCTGTTGTACCCACAGGAACCAAGCCATGGCTGCCCTGTTTGATCTGCCAACCAACAAATTTACGAAAGGCCGCTTCGTCGAAAGCTCCGTTCTTCATTGGGGTAAGCAAAGCTGGGATTGAGCCCTTAAACTGCACGAGAGACCTCATAAGGTAATAAGTTAGAAACCATGTTTGCCTATGGTGCTTTTGTTGCGGTACTCCACAGGGTGGCGCACCATAGTCTGCCTGCTGGCACTCGGCAAGACGGAAGCTTGGCAAAATCGTCAAAACTCCGTCGCAATTGCCGTTTAACGCGCTGGCAGAATTGATTTATTTTGACTGAGGTTTGTAATTTAAAACATGAATAAGTTAGTGACACGGCGTAATTTTTTGAGTGGGTTTGTGTGTAGTGCGGCATTGCTTGCTTTGCCGATGGCATCTCCCGCAGTGGCGATGCCGTCGGGGTTGGCTGTGCAAGCCGTGCAAATGGCGCTCTCTGGTGATTTTTTTGGTGCTGGTTCATTAGCTGCAAGGTCAGGCGATAGCGCTGCTGTAAAACTTGTTGAGCTGCTGTTCTTGCGTGATCATGGCGCTCAAGCTGGCTTTCAACGCATTCATGATTTTCTTGATGCCGCGCCAAAATGGCCTCTGACTGAAACGCTGTTAAAACGTGCCGAACAAGCGCTGTATGAAAATGTTCAGAGCCCCGACATTGTTTTGCAATATTTTGATAAAAAAGAGCCTGTTACAGCTTACGGCATGTTGGCAATGGCGCGAGCCAATTATAGCGCTGGCGATTCATCAAAAGGCAAATCTTGGTTGCGCAAAGCGTGGAGCAACACGACGGTTGACGCTGCGCTTGAACAAAAAATTATCGGAGAGTTTGGCGGCCAATTGACCTCTGCCGATCATCGCCTGCGTTTTTCAAAGCTCGTGTTTGCGCAAGAATCAAATGCAGCAATTCGCAATGCGAAGCGTGTGGGCAGTGATTTTGTTGATGCGGGGAAAGTTGCGCAGGCTTTAATCAGTTTTCAAGGCGGTGCCGACAAGCGATATGAGGCCCTTTCAGCCACTGCGCGAAACGACATGGGTATGAGATATGCTCTGACGCGGTTTTATCGTAAGGCTGAAAAATATGGCAAAGCACGTGCGATATTGGCCAGTATCTCCGGAGACGCTGGTGCCATGGGCGACCCACAAGCTTGGTGGATGGAACGCAAGATCGTCACTTTGCATTCAGTCGGCCCCAACCATTCCGACAGTTGGAATGCGGCCTACCAGATCGCTCATAAACACGGCATGGCAGATGGTGATAGCGCTGTTGAAGCCGAATTTATGTCGGGTTGGGTGGCGCTCCGCTATTTGAAGAAACCAGATGTTGGGATGAAGCATTTTATCAAGCTTCAAGGCTTGGCCGAAAGCCGCACAGAAAAGGCTCGCGCTGCCTATTGGATTGGCCGCACTTACTTGGCGCTTGGCGACAAAGCGACGGCTCAAGTGGCTTTTAAAGACGCCGCACAGTATTCCACAGTCTATTATGGACAGTTGGCGCGTGAACAAATTGGACTTGGCAATCGACCTGAATCGATTAACAGCGGTTCAGCGTCGGCGGGTGCGCAGGCCCGGGTCGAAAGTGATGAAGTTGTTCGTGCTTTTAGAATTATGGCGCAAGCGGGTACCAAAAATCAGCTCAATATTTTCTTGTGGTCTTTAGCCAGCCGCTTTAAAAATGTTGATGAGATGAACGCCGTTGCGGCTGTTGTGCAAAACACTGCGGGCACATCTTGGGCGCTGCGTTTGGCTAAGGCAGCTGGTGTTCGTGGGATTGATATTGACTCCTGGTCTTATCCAGTACGCGGTCTTCCAAACTGGTCGCAGATTGGAAAGCCAATTGAGAAGTCTTTGGTGTTTGCCTTGTCCAGACAAGAGAGTGAGTTTGATCCGAATGCGGGTAGCTCGGTGGGTGCGCAAGGCTTGATGCAATTGATGCCGGGCACGGCAAAGTTGGTGGCGCGTCAATATGGTGTTTCTTTTAGAGTGGCCAGTCTAAAATCTGATCCAGCCTATAATGTGAAGCTCGGTGCTGCGCATTTGGCTGATCTGGTTTCGGATTTTAATGGTTCATATATTCTTACACTTGTGGCCTATAACGCTGGCCCACGCAGATCGCGCGAATGGGTGGATGAATATGGCGATCCGCGCGGTGGCCAAGTTGATCCGATCGATTGGGTTGAATGTATTCCGTTTAATGAAACGCGGCAATATGTGCAGAAGGTGATGCAGAACGTGCATGTGTATCGGTCAAGATTGTCGCCTGAAAGTGTTCGGCCAATGACGGCGGATTTAAAGCGTGGTTCGCCTGCTGATCTTGCAGTGGCCAGTACATCATCGGCTGAGCCTGCCCCATCATGTATGGGTGGTTCGATTAGGACTTTGATTAGTAGCTGTAATTAAAAATAAAAAGGATCGGAAAACCCGACCCTTTTGTTTGTTCGCGTGATTTATTATTTCCGTGTGCGTGTGCCTGAAACGGTTTCACCCTTGGCATTTTTCAAGCCCCCTGTGCCGTAAAGCCGTGTGAATTCTGCTTCGTTGCCCGCGGCCAAAAGGCCTGCTTGCTTGATCCATTCTTCACGCTTGATGCGGCCACCAAAACGCAAATGGTCGTCAACCCATTCCACTTGTGAAGCTGTCCAAGCAGCAATTTGGTCGAAGTGGAAGAAGCCAAGATTGTGCAAAATGGATTCGTTCTTCGGGCCAACTCCGCTAATGCGTTGCAGATTATCAGGTTTGCCACCGCGAGCAGCGGCAATACCCTGGGGACGTTCCATTTTACCGACTGGTGCGGGTGCAGCAACGGGTGCAGGTCGAGCCACAACAGGAGCAGCCACTAGTACCGGGCGCGGCATGATTGGTGCTATTGGAGGTGGAACATAGGCAGGGGCAACCGGAGCCGCAACTCTCACAGGTGCTGCAACAGGCTGATCTTCGGTGCCAAGCAAATTACGCAAGGCCCAGCCAAGCAAGCAACCCAAGAAATAAGCCGCCAATATCCAGAGTGCGAGTTCGATGAGATAGTGAACCATTTTTTATCCGCCCCTTAATGTGACGATTTTGAAGGGATGCATGTGGTGTAACCCACCCACGCACCAATGAGGAATGCCAGCGCCAACCAAATCCAATTATGTTGGAAAAGAATAGCCGAGTCATTGAAGTTAAAAAGTTCGTTCATTTCAGTTTCCCCTTATTTCTTGACCGTGAATTCAACACGGCGGTTCTTCCGCAATGCATCTTCGGTCTTTGATGGATCAAGCGGCTTGTTTTCGCCCAAACCGAAGCCATTCAGGTGATAGAGCTGAATGCCTTTGGCGGTGAGAGCATTGACCACAGTCCTTGAACGTCTTTCACTTAATCCTTGATTATATTTGAACGAGCCCCGCGAGTCTGCGTTGCCAGCAACATTCACGTTCATTGCGGCGCAACGTGGATCATTCATCAACGCCGCATATTGGTTGAGAGCAAGGTCATAGGGCGCATGCAAATCTGATTTGTCGGTATCAAACCGTACTGGGAATACAGCTGCAATACGCGCCAAAGTCGCTTCGCAATCATAAGGTTTATCAACGGGTGGTGGCGGCGGTGGAGCCGCAACACTCACGGTCAACTCGCCCGTGGTTGCGTCTGAAACTGATTGCGTGTCGCCATCTGTAACTGTTGCAACAACATCGTAAACACCGTTCACGAGTGGTTTCGTTGGTTTCAATGTCCAATGGCCAGAAGCATCCGTCAGCAGATCGAAATCCATGCCAAGCTTGTGCTTCACACCATCAAGATCAACTGTAAGGGACTTTGCAACGCCCGCTGCCCATGTTCCCCTAATGGTCGGCATATCCGAATCAGAAACGCTGGTCACAATAGTAGGAGCTGGCAAAATTGGTTTAGGCGCAAGTATTACGGGGGCAGGTTTCGGCGCTGGTGCCGGATGTTTGATCGTCAATTCACCAGTGGTCGCATCAGACCGCGAATTTCCTTGTTCATCGCTGACCTTTGCAACCACGTCATAATTTCCGTCACCCAAATAAGAGTGCGACTTCAACATCCAATTACCGCTTGCATCAGATGTCAAAATGTTATCTTTACCGAGAACAGATGTTGTGCCCATGACAGAAACAGAAAGCCCCTGACCAGCAGCAGCTGACCACGTTCCCATAATCATCGGGTTACCATTTTCTGACATAACGCTTTCAACCGTTGGTGCAGTAAGAATAGCGGCCAATGGTTTTGGCGGTGCTGGTGGCGGAGGCGGAGGCGGAGGCGGAGCTGGATGTTGGATTGTGATCTCGTTAGTCGACGCATCTGACATTGTTTTGCCAGCACTATCAGTGACAGTAACTACGACATCATATGTGCCATCAGCGAGATAAGGCTTGGCTTTCAATGTCCATTTGCCACCATCGACAGTTAAATCACCATCTTTACCCAGTTCATGCGCAACTCCACCAAGAGCCACAGTGAGACCCTTAGACGTTTCAGGAGACCATGTTCCGGTAATCACAGGATTTCCAGTGTGTGATGAAATTGCATCAATGGTTGGCGCAACCAGTTCAGCCATTGGGGCCGGAGCGGGTGTTGCAGCAGCCACGATTACAGCAGCGGGGTTAGCATATTTAGAAACATTGCCGGCCGCATCAGTGACTGACAAATTTAAATCATATTTGCCGGGTGCAAGTTGATCAGTGGGTACAAAAGTGAATAAGCCTTTGCCGTCTGAAATCAATTCTTTGTCTTTGCCCAGAACATAGGTCTTGCTATTGAAATCAATCGACAAAGTGTTGCCAGGCATTTCTGGCCATTTGCCTGTAATGGCATAAGGCCAAACAGCATCAGCAGCAGCCATGGTCATGCTGGGCGCTTCAGGAGCCACTGTATCCACAACAATTGCAGCGGGCGTTGAAGCAGCAGAAACTGTGCCATCGGCACTTTCAACTTTTGCTGTTACATCCATTGACCCTTCAGGCAACGCCGCCGTTGGCATCAACATCCAGCTGCCGGGTTTATCGGTGGTCAATTCAGGCGAGGTGCCCAATGTATAAGTGGTGGCACCAACAGAAACCATTAATTTGGCGGCATCTGCTGGATAAGTGCCCATGATCATCGGCATGGTGTTGTTTGTTGTCATCGCCGTAACTGTTGGCGCCATCAATGGCACTGGGGTAACTTTCACAGGCTCAGGAGCTGGTGGAGGCGGTGCCACGATTTTAAGATTCGCAACATCAACGAGGCGCACACCATAAGTGGCAGCCACATTATTGCGAGCTGTGTCCAATGCTTCTTGGCTGGCTACTTCACCAGACATAACGGCATCGCGACCATCAAATTCAACTTTTGGCCCAGCAGCGGCGGTCATTGCGCGGCTCGATACATCATTCACAAGACTTTTGGTTTGGATGATCCCGGCAGCTAACAAAGGGAGCCCTGCCCCCACAGCCATCAGCTGAAGCCATTTCGAAGGTTGCCATTGATACATTATGTGTTTCCCCGTTTATTTTCAAACGAACATCTCGCAATAGAGTTTTTGCTCTGTTCTTAGCAGTTTGTTATCACATCTGTGGATTGATTGGCTATGTGATTCTATGTTGTCCCTTAACGCTAAGGTTGTTTTGTTAAGGTTTTTGAAGGGAATAGAACGCTTCATCAACAGAACTGTGGCGCATTCGCCACAGACAGCTAAAAACTTAAATACTTCCTGCCTTATGCGTTGACCTTAAGCTTCGAAGCGACGAAACAACATTTGTGTGCACGGCGACTCGTGCATTGCCCGCCTACTCATTTGCAGGGGATCGGGGGGCTCATTTAAACTCCAAGAACTTGGGAGAATACAATATGAATACAATTAAATTTGCACTTCTCGGAACAGCGGCAATTGCTGCAGTTTCGGTTAGCGCTCAAGCGAGCACAGCTTCTGACATTGCTGCCCTGAAGGCACAAATCAATGCTTTGTCAGCTCAAGTTGCTGCTAACCAAGCGCAATCATCAGTTCCAGCTGGCTTCCAGATGGTAACTGTTAGCCAACAGCCAGCAATCGTTGTTCCAGGCGTAGGTAGCGTGGGTCGCGATGTGACAACAATCGCAATCGTGCCAACAGCTGATGCGCCTGCATCAACTGTCATCCAATGGTCGGGCTTTGCTCGCGCTGCTTTGGTTTATCGCGACGGTGCTGATGGTGTTGCGGCTAACCCAACACAAGGACCGGTTTTTAACGGAAGCGATAACGTAACTTATGACGTAAAAGCTCGTGGTCAAATCAATGTTGTTGGTAAGACTGACACAGCTGTTGGCGAAGTTGGCGCTCAAATGTCGGTTCGTGGCAATTGGGAAGGCAATGGATTTTTCAATGGCACTAACGCGGGTTCCGCTACTAATCCAAACACTGCTTTAATCAGCAATGCTTGGGGCTGGTGGAGCATGACTCCAGATCTGTCATTGGGCGGTGGTTTCAACGGTTCGCTCTCAGCCATTGGTTATGGTTATGATGGCGCTTGCTCTTGCTATTATACAGACACTGCAAATGGTAACTTCACATCGCTCAATGGTGACGTGGCTCAAATGCGTTTGACATATGCTTCAGGCCCAATGTCAGTTGCTGTTGCGATTGAAGATGGTCACAATACTCTTCTTCCAGTTAATTCGAATGCTTTAGCCGTCACTGCAAAGATTAAATATACCGGTGACATGTTTAATGCTGCTGTGTCTGGCGGTTACGAGCCAAATTATGGCGCGGCTGGTGCCCCTGAAGCTAGCTACGTAATTGGCGTTGGTGTTGGTTTTGGTCTCGGCGACATCGGCAAAATTTCGGCCAACGCTGGTATCAGTTCCGGTCAATTTGTTAACGACAATGCTTGGAGAGCAAGCATCTTGGGTAGCCTCAACATTAGCGAGCAAGCGCACGTAGAGTTGGCTTACGGCCATGCACACTTCGATCGTTATTCCTCAACGGTAGTGGCTAATGATCAAGATTCAGCACTTGCTGGCATTTACTACGAGCCAGTGAGCCAGTTGACAATTGGTCTTGAAGGCGAATGGATTAAGAACAGCGTAGATCGTGACTCTACATTCTCTGCTGATCTCGTAACAGTATTCCGCTTCTAATTTTAGCGAATATTTTACACGGAACGGCTCGCTTTGGCGGGCCGTTTTTTTGTTTGAATGTGGCTTGCCGAGCCTTGTTACTGCCGCGATCTTCGCGTAATTGGAGTTCTTGTGTGACTGGGTGCAAAATCTCGTGAATTTCAACCGTTTGTGTCTGTTTTTTGTGGCGGCTGTTTCTTTAGCTGCCTGCACTGCTGATGAAGTGGCCCTTGAAAGCAGATCCATTTCCGTTGATCAGCAGGCCGAGCCCGCGGGCGCTGCTGGGCAGGAAGCAGCAGCCTCTGTTGCTCATCTTTTGCCAAGCACTGGCCCAACTTACGTCACTTTAACAGTTTCTGAGACGGATAATCCCGGGAGTTCGGGCAGGCCCGATGATCGCAAGTCCGCCATAACATCCGGCAGCGGGTTTGTTGTGAGCGAAGACGGCATCGTGATGACGGCAGCACATGTTGCTGTGGCCAAAGGCAATCAGATTTCTGCGCGCGCTGCCAATGGGCGAATCTATACCGGAACAGTGATTGGCATCAACCCCACCAACGATATGGCTGTCATAAAACTTCGCGGTTTTGGTGGTCGTGCAGCTGTGCCTTCAACACCTGGTTGTTTGGCTAAGGGTGATTTGGTTTACACTTTGGGAAAACCTCATGGTTCAGGCGACACAGCGCGTGTCGGCTCTCTTGAAGCCAAGCATTTTGGTCGTGCCG
>JAYVPZ010000396.1:0-17752 GCA_043757105.1 Aestuariivirga sp.
CACCCGCATTCGCCACATCCTCCGATGATCTCGTCAAACAAGGCGAAGCTGCGCTGGCGGCCAAAGATATCGCAGGTGCCATGAAAGCCTTTGATGCAGCACTTGATGCAGATCCCAATAACGCGAGGGCCGCCTATGACCGGGGCCGCATCAATCTCGTGCTCCACAAGAACGCGCAAGCCGTGGCAGATTTTACCAGCGCAGTATTATCCGACCCCAAACTAGGTGTTGCTTATTCGGCGCGAGGCGAAGCCAAGATAATCATGAAAGATGAAAAAGCTGGTTTTGCAGATTTGGATGCGGGCATTGTCGCCTCGCCCAAAAATCCAGAGGTCTATATTTTGCGCGCCACATATCTGATGCGCAAAGGCGATGCTTCAGGCGCAAAGGCCGATCTACAATCCGCACGCGCAGTTGCCGATGGTGATATGGCAAAGATGTTAGACGCAATGCTTGCTAGAATGTAGTGACCACAATCAACAAGAATTTTAATTCAGCTTGCGCTGAATATTTTGAATAAATGTGACCAGCGCTAAGACTGGTAATATCATCACGATAGTTGCAGCCGAAAGATGCGCCACTTCTTCCGCTCCACCGCCGACTTGGGCCTCTTTCAAAGAAAGCTGTCCCACCATCCATGGCGGTAACGTTAAAGCTTGATCCGAAGTCAAGTAAGTTGCGATCAAATATTCATTCCAACACAGAAGGAAAATGACGAAGCTGACCGCAAGCAATCGGGATTTTAGCATTGGCATAAGGATGCCTGTCAAAATGTGGATGTGCGATGCGCCATCGAGTTGCGCTGCTTCTTCTTGCTCGGTTGCTTTTGTGCCCATGATGGGTTGAATGAGCCAAATGGCGACAGGCAGATTAAGCGCAACATAAACCAACATGAGCGCTGCTTTGTTGTCCAAGACATTGAGCTGACTTGCCATGATATACAGCGGAATGACCAAAACGGCGGGGGGTAATATACGCGTTGCCAAAAGCCAGCTGAGTAAATTGAACGGTCGCTTTTGTATAAATCTTGTGAGCCCATAGATGAGCATGCAGCTGGTGAACATCGTCAGCAGTGTTGCACCAATCCCTATCACCAATGAATTGAAAAATCGCGACACCAGATTTTCATTGTGTTCAAAAAATATAAATCGCCACGCATCAAGTGTCGGCATAAAATCTATAAATGGGAGGTATTTTGGTGGCCCGTCCAAGCTTGGAACGTCTTTGATGGATGTGATTGCGAGCCAGTAGATTGGGAAAAGACATGCAAATGTCCACAAACAGAGCAGGGCGATAATAAAAGATCGCCTCCATTTCGCAGGGCTTAGGGTTTTTGTTTGCAAATACAATCGCTGCGTTCCTGTAACACGCTTGACCTCAAACTCTAAAGCATTCCGGCTAATGATGGAAGAAGCGCTTTGGCCCCATTTCTGTTCTATGTTACATTTGTGCTTGTTAATTAAGCAATGTTGCAGTGCGGCATCGAATTTAGCGACGAAGCCATTGCCAAGAAGGCAAATCTAATATTACGTTGTGGTTATCCAGAAACTGGCAGGCTGGAATAGAATTTCTATCGACTGCCGGATGTGTTTGAAATTTAACAAACCGCGGCGCCGAAAAGGAACCGCACACAGGGAGGAAGACCAATGAAGTTAAGTAAGTTCTTAACGAGTATTCTGTTTGCTGGAACGGCTGTAGCCGGGCTCTCGGCTACGGCGAATGCCGGACAATATGATGGCGTAACCGTCAACATCATGACGCGCCCAGGCCCAGTTATTGCTGAACGCTTGGCCCAACGTGGCAAAGAATTCGAAGCGGCAACAGGTGCCAAGATCGTTGTAACCGAAGTTCCGTTTGCTGATCTTTTCACCAAGATCCAAACAGACTGGACGACAGGCACCAACTCGATCGACCTCGGCGTGTTTGCCGCTGGTTGGGGTGTTGAGCTTGATGCAGCTGGCCTGTTGGAGGATATGGATCCCTATATTGCTAAGGATACAAAGCTTGATCCAGCCGATATCGCTCCATATTTCCGCGAATTTGGTCAAAAGATCGGCGGCAAAACCAAGTTGATGATGGTCGATGGCGATTTCCAAATGGTCTATTATCGCAAAGACATTTTGGAAGCGAATGGCTTGCAACCACCAAAGACATGGGAAGATTATATTGCTGTGGCCAAGGCCATCAATGGCAAAGACATGAACGGCGACGGCGTTGCAGATTATGGTTCTTGCATTTTCAAGAAGCGTAATGCGCAATCATATTTTGCCATTCAAACTTTCGCTGCGCCAATCGTTCAAACACAGGGCACAGCTCAAGGTTTCCATTTTGATAAAGCGACCATGAACCCAGTGATCAATAACGACGGCTGGAAGAAGGCATTTGAGCTCTACAAGGAAACAACTAAATATGGCCCTCCTGAAGAACTCAACATGGACATTGGTGATACACGCGCCCTGTTCAAGGCTGGCCGTTGTGGCATCCTCGTAGAATGGGGTGATCCAGGCCCGTTGCAACTCGATAAGGATGCAACTGCAATTAATGGCAAGCTCTTTGCCGTTGGTGCCATTGGTTCAAAAGAAGTTCTTGACCGCGCAACTGGTAAATTGGTTGCAGTTACCAAGGAAAACGCTCCATTTTCAGTGGATGGCATCAACTATGCGCCATTTGCGGCCTTCGGTGGCTGGGCTGGTGCGATCAACGCCAAGTCTGATCAAAAGAAGAAAGATGCTGCCTATGATTTCATCTCATACATGAACCAAGCCGCTCAATCGAATGTTGACGTCACCATCGGCTCGACTGGCTATAATGCCTACCGCATCTCACAACTCAATAATCCTGATCTGTGGATTAAGGCTGGCTTCTCCAAGGAACTCGCTGAAAACTATCTGGGTGCTATCAATGGTGCTTTGAACAATGCGAACATGGCTTCGGATTTTAAAGTTCCAGGCGCTCAACAATATTCAGGCGTTGTTCTTGACCGTGAATTGGCCCGTTATTTGGCTGGCGAAATCACTGTTGAAGAAGCTTTGAAGAATATCGAAACTGGTTGGAACGAAATCACTGATGATTTCGGTCGTGATAAGCAAATCACGGCACTTGGCTTGGCATTGGGCAAGTAAGCCCAAAGCACATGTCGAATGTAACTAACGATATCAACCAGCCGGGTTTACGCCCGGCTGGTGCTCTTCAAAAAGAGAGTTGGGGCGAATGGTTTGACCGCCATGCGAGCACGTTTTTTATCGCGCCTGCCGTCACGCTCATTCTTATTTTTGCGATTTTCCCAACCTTCTATTCAATTGTATTCGCGCTTAGCCGCGTTAAGTTTTCAGGCGAAGGCCTAAAGTTCCGGTTTGTATGGCTGCAAAATTTTGCCAAGCAGTTCGTCGGGAATGAACAAGTTCACTTCCTTGGTAAAATTACTGAGATGAATTTTATCGGATGGTTGTTGGTCACAGTCGTTGCAGCGTTATCTGTGTGGTGGTTGGTTCGGTCGCAGCGCAGTGGTGCCACTTGGTTTGGCATGATTGGCCGACTTATCTCTGCTGCTGCTGCATTGTTCGTGGCCTACCTTTTAGGCTCCACATTATTCGCGGGCAGCCAGTGGGGCACATTGCTCAACACATTGTTTTACGTGATTGTGGGTTGTTCTATTCAGTTTGTCATCGGCACAGGTCTCGCCTTTTTGTGCTCTCAGCCCATTGCAGGCAAAAGTTTTTTCCGTGTCATTTTCTTTATCCCCTTGATGATCACGCCGCTGGGCGTGGGCTATGCGTTCAAGATGATCCTCGATATTACCAAAGGGCCGTTTAAGCCGTTTTGGGAATTTATCGGGCTGCAGAATTGGGCTTGGTCGACGGACGCATGGGCGGCCCGCTGGTTCATTGTCGTCGGCGATTCATGGCAATGGATTCCATTTATTTTTATTTGTATGCTAGCAGCGCTCGAAAATGTGCCGCGGGATCATGTTGAAGCAGCCCAAGTGGACGGCGCATCCAGCGTTCAAATTTTCCGTGAAATAACTTGGCCGCAGATTGTGCCTGTAGCGGCCACTGTTATTTTGATCCGCATGATAGAAGCTTTCAAAATTGTGGATTTGCCCAACATTATGACAGGCGGCGGCCCCGGCATCGCCACTGAATCAATGTCTCTGCATTCGTTCTTCATGTGGCGCGCCAATGATTATGGCTCGTCCGCGGCAATTGCCTATCTGTTGCTGATCCTCACAGTGATTATCTGCTCATCCTTCTTCAATTATGTGGTGCTCAAGCAATTGCGCAAGGTGCAAGCATGAGCGATGCCGGATACAAACTTGAGCAATCAAAACGCACATTGATGGAGCGTCTATTTGAGCCGCCGACTGTTGGCAAAATGTCGCCCGTGGCAAAAATCGTCGCTTTTGCAATTCTTACATTTTGGTCTGCTTTTGTGTTGTTCCCGATCTATTGGGTGATCATCACGTCGTTCAAAGATTCAAAAATCGTAAACGAAGGGCCGTATTATATTCCCTTCGTTGATTTCCAACCAAACCTTGATGCATGGCGCGCGCAATTTTACAACGACTCCTTTTGTGATTTCTATGCGATCGGTCGCCAATTTGTATTGCATGGGCATAATGCAATTGCTTTTTTGCTATCACCCTTCACCACCATTGCCCCGATGGAACCGGCAATCTGCAAAGTCTATTTGGCGTTTACAAATTCTTTGGTGATCAGCATCGCTGCGACTTTTGTGTGTGTCGTCGTGGGCAGCATGGCGGCTTATGCATTGGCGCGCATTCAATACAAACCCAAATTTGGGAACATCTTGATGTTTGTGTTGCTCACCTTGGGCGCAATCGTTTCGACTTCTTATTCGGGTGTTCACTGGGCTGTCACCGCTGCAGTCGCATTAGCGATGTTCTTTCTTTTGGTGCGCGCTTTTGGCAAACATTTCAAAGCGCAGCTTGGCAATGGCGATATTTTATTCTGGATTATCTCACAGCGCATCCTTCCTCCCGTTGTTGTAATCATCCCAATCTATATGATGTTCCAAGCTGTTGGTTTAATCGATACGCATCTTGCTTTGATCGCTGTCTATTGCGTGGCCAACTTGCCAATCGTTGTTTGGTTGATGCATGATTTCTTTGCAAATCTGCCGATTGAATTAGAAGAGTCAGCTCAGCTCGATGGCGCCACCAGGTTTGGCATTTTTTGGGATATTGTTTTACCGCTCACAAGGCCTGGCCTTGCTGCAACGATATTGCTCACTTTAATTTTGAACTGGAATGAATATTTGTTTGCAGTGTTCCTCTCCACCTCCAAAGCGCAAACCATGCCGATCATGGTGGCGGCAAAGAATGCGGGCGAGAAGGGTGTGTTCTGGTGGGAAATGTGTGCCATCATTGTGGTCATGATTGTACCCGTGATCATCATGTCAATTTTCCTCCAACGTTTCATTGCCAAGGGCGTGTTGCTTGGCGCGGTCAAAGGATAGCGAGATTTAAGATGGCAAGTGGCACACCGGGCGTTCCAGTCTCATTCGATAAAGTTCAGAAGTCCTTTGGCGCAGTGCGCGTGTTGGAAGAGTTGAACCTTGACATAAAACCAGGCGAATTCCTCGTGTTGCTAGGCGCATCAGGCTCGGGCAAAACCACGGCTCTTCGTATTTTGTCAGGCCTAGAAACCGCAACCGAAGGCCGTGTGCGCATTGGTGATCGCGATGTGACAGATGTTCTGCCCAAATACCGTGACATTTCCATGGTGTTTCAATCATATGCGCTTTATCCACATAAAACAGTGGCGGAAAACATCGGCTTCCCGCTTAAAGTGCGCAAAGTGCCGAAGGTTGAACAAGACGTGGCCATCCGCGAGGCGGCAGCGCAAGTGCAACTTGATCAACTATTGCATCGTTATCCACGCGAGCTGTCAGGCGGACAGAAACAACGTGTTGCATTGGCCCGCGCCATTATTCGCCGCCCATCAGTGTTCTTGATGGACGAGCCGCTTTCAAACTTGGATGCAAAACTGCGTGGCCACATGCGCGCCGAACTCAAATTTATGCAACAGTCACTTGGCATAACCACACTCTATGTAACCCACGATCAAGTTGAAGCCATGACTTTGGCACATAGAGTGGCGATTCTTGAGAAAGGCGTACTCCAGCAGCTCGCCGCGCCTGCCGAAATTTACAACAACCCCGCCAATCTTTTCGTCGCGCAGTTCATAGGCTCACCGCCCATGAACATTGTCAAGGGCGCACTGGATGGTGATAGTTTCATGGCTCATGATGCGAAAATCAAAACACCTGTAAAAGGCAAGATTACGTCAGCAGTGTTGGGTTTCCGCCCTGAAGATTGCACCATCGTAGCCCCAAGCAAGGGCTCACTCAAAGGTATCGTTTACACAACTGAGTTGATAGGTGACCACACATTGGTAACACTAAAGGTCGACAAAGACTTTGTGACTGTCAAAGCTGTAAAAGACTACACCGCCAAACCAGGTGAACAAGTGGGGGTTGCCGTTGCAAAAGAAAGCCTATTTGTGTTTGACGCAGAGAATGGCAGCAGGGTGCGATAGACTATTTTTGGCAGCCTGATAATTTCCACATGCCGGGCGGCAGGAATGGGTTTGATTTCAACTGTAGCTCTTTTAACCAGAGGCCCATCTCTGGCATCACAATATATTCTGGTGCAGCTTCACCTGCCTGCGGCAGTGATAACGCTTTCAAGTTTTTGTCAAAAAACAAAACCAAATTGTCTCGTGTGTTTATGAGTTTTTCGTCAAGAGAAACGAGATACTCCATTGGATAGCCATTGGACGCTGTGAATTCAAATTTCAATCGCTGCATTCCAAAAGATAGATCAGCTTCAATATTGCTCCAAGCTTTGGGGTTTTTTTGTTTCGAAAAGGTCAGAGTAAATTTATCTGACGCACCGTGATGATAGATCGCAAGATCAGCCGGACATTTTGCCCAACTGGTTGTGGTCATGGTAAAACCTAAAAATAACGTCGCTAAAAATCTCATTTCAACTCTCATCTCAATCACTTCAACTTTAGCGCAGTTTATGGCAAGTTTGCGACTTCAATTGTGATTGGACAAATTATTATCGATCAACTGAACCAAATCAGAAAATTCATTCGCCTTGGTCTAGTCGATGACGGCCTGAAATTATTTAATGCAATTTCCCCTCAAACCCGCGCCAAGCCTGTTTGGCAAAATGAGTTTGGTTTTTTGCAGCTCCAGCAATTCATCAAACCGTCAGAAATCCGATTTTACGACATCGCTTCCAATCCTGAAGATCAATGTCGATCGCTCGTCTTACAAGCCATAGTGCGAAATAGATCGCGCGATCCACTTGCGGCATTGGCATTGCTCGTGCGTGCGAATGAACTCACTGAGAACATTAAACAACCAGAATTCAAACTCGATGTGCTACTCGAAACGGCGCGTGTCTATGCGTGGCTGGGCAATATGGCGCAAATGCTGGATTACTTGGTCGAAGTTCTATCAAGAGTGAACACAGATGGCCTTACTAGTTATCGCTTTTTGGCTTTTTGTCGTTTGGCCGATGCTTATGCCGAGGTGGAACGATGGCTGTCAGCAAAAACATATATTGGTTTGGCCGAGGCCTTGGCCAAGCCATTTGCTAAAAGTGTTTATTGGTTGCAATTGCAAGAGTGCGCGGCGCGGGTTAATCTTGCGCTAGACCAAGACCCCGGTGACCATCTCGCGCAACTACAGAAAAATGATTCAATTCTCCCTGCTTATTTGCAATTTCGGTGGCAGGCGTTACGGATTGAAAATTCTTTGCACACCCATGATCATTCAACCGAAACTCATTTAAGCCAACTCTCGTCATTGGCGGTCTGCCGCGTTCGTGAGAGTTTTGAATCTGTTGCTGTGTCAGTACTGCGAGCGAAATATGACATCTCGCGTGGGCAATCGAGGTCTGCCATTGCTCCACTGCAGGCAGCGCGTGATTGGTTTGCTGACGAAGATTTAGCAGTGAGGTTGATCGACGCGCGCATCCTGTTGGCGAAAGCTTTATCAGCAGATGGTCAGACCGAGGTTGCAGCAGCCGAGTTAGACTCCGCGCGAAATTATTGCATTTCAAGAAATTTGAATCTGCAACTTGAAAAAATCGAAACCGCATGTGCAGATTTGCAGCTCACCCTTCACCCGGTTGTTGAAAAAAATCGCGTGACATCCGACAACGCTTGGAAAAACCGGCAGGCCTATGTGCTTTTGCAAAAGCTGGGATCAGGTGGCCAAGGCGAAGTCTATCTGGCCCATGATAATGCCCGCGCCAAGAACGTGGCATTGAAAAAACTAAAGATTGCGCCGCGACAATCGGCCAATCAACTTGCAGCACTTGAACGCGAAGTGCGCGGGGCCAATGCGGCCGCTGCTCCGGGCATGGCCCGGGTTCTTGCGTGTGGTCAAGAGAGCGAAACTGTACTTTACATTGTTCAAGAATATGTGCCCGGCCAGTCATTGCGTAAATTGATAGAGCAGGGGAAACCCACTTTGTCACATCTCATTGAACTAGCCGAAACCTTGAATGCTCTTCATCGGCGAGGTGTCGTGCATGGCGATGTAAAACCGGAAAATATAATCATAACGCCCGAAGGTTCAACCATGCTGGTGGACTTTGGTCTAGCAAGCTTGATTTCTAACAAGTCAGAAAACCTTTTAGGCGCAACAGCGCGTTACGCGCCACCAACATTGGCCAATAAATTCCATGACGCCGCATGGCGTGATCGATATGCAGTCGGTCTCATTTTACTGGAATGTCTGGGTGCGAAATTGCCTGAAGTTAGAAAAGCAAAATGGTTAGACGCCTTCACAATCTCACAGGATTTGACAACAACAATACGCAAACTTCCAAAATCAACTGCGCGAGATTTGGCCGCTAAGTTAATTTCACCACTTCTAAGCGCAGACTTGTCGGCCTTTACCAGTCTCAAATAGTCAATTCGGCGGGGGGTCGTCGAGTCTAATAACCTGTAAGATATATTTTTCGCCGGCAGCGCCACTAATCGCAAATGAAACATTGGTCTTTGCATCAATCTTAAACAGTGCTGTGGGTGCACCATCTAAATAAAGCGGCGATTGCAAAACACTGCCATTTGTTGAAACACGAAGAGCCAAGGGCTTTAGCCCCGCAGCTTTTCCATCGAGTGTCACAAATGTAAGATAAGTTCCGGCTTCAACATTGTCCCAATTCTCTACCGCCTGAGCGCCGACAGATTTTGCATCATTCGATTTCAAGATGGCGGTTCCTTGAAATGCGGGCGACGCATCCAAACTTTCCAATGAACTCCCATTTCTATAATTTTCGAGCGTACTCCAGATTTCATTGCGACGCGCCAAATAGATCATAGCATTTTGCCATTGCGCATTTTTGGATTTCAAAATGTCGCTGTTCCAGTCACCATTGAGATCAGAGAGCAGCGAAGCGCTCTGACCATAAAAAGTTCCTGAACCAGATATAACAAATTCCTTGGCCAACTCTTTCTTTTCACCGCCAGAAAGAATCGCAACTACATCACCCTTACTGTTGACAATGGGGCTGCCGCTGGCCCCGCCTGATGCCGCTGCCGTGTGGTAGATCAACTCGCCGATTTGGTTTCCGCCAACACCCAAAAAATCTGTAGAGCCGCTGATGAAGCCAATGCGCATTTGTTCGGTGGCTTTATTTTTTGCATCTTCAACCGGGTAGCCAACATAAGCGATTGCTTCGCCGGGCTTTAAATTTTGTAAATCTGCAGCGCTGGCAATGTTTAGTTTAGGGGCAAGTTTTGTCACAACGTCAATAGTCAGAGTTGCAACGTCATAGCTGCCCATCGCGTTCAATTGCGCGTGGTTTTCGATAAGTGCTTTTTGAAACCCGGCATAGGCAGGGTGAATCTTCACGCCCACAACGGCAATGAAACTATCGGGCTGATCGGGCGCGGCAATCACCAGTGTTTGATTGTTGTTCTTCGCCCGTTCAAACAATGCGGCGACGTGGGCATTGGTCGTCAAAGTATTGTCACCTGACACCCATGCCGTGCCCATGGCGGTAGGCCTTGAACCATCGTTAGATTTTAACAACACTTGATAAACCGAGCCCATGGTTTTTTCGCCAATTTTTTTCCAATCGGCCGACGGTTCCGCATCTTGAACGGCGCTTACTTTTTCAACCAAGGCGGCTGTTTCATTCATATAGGCTTGATTGATGAGGTCTTGATTGTGCCATTGATAGAGTGAAAATCCACCGACCAATGCCACCAATGCTGCTAACCCTGCAACCAATTGCGTCGCACGTTTCATGCCCCCTTGCACAGTACCGCTGTCGGTCTTGAAATTGGGATCAGTGATGTTACCATCAGCAGATTGCGAAATAGAAATTCGAATCCACGGGCCTGCTGCCGGATCAATCAAACGGAGCTCAGTGTTTTCAAGCAGCGCAAAATTGCCAACCACACGCTCACCATTTATGAAAACCGGATGCACACGGTCGGTCACCAATTCATAGCTTCCTGCTGCTGGCCGCAATTCAAAATGATTGCGACCCAGCCTCGCGTCAGAAGGCGATAATCGAACTTCACATTCCATGCTGCGACCAAACCGAAGTGCGCCTGCAGGAGCGGCAAAAACTTTTTTGTCACCACCCGCAATGTCGGTGAGTTGTGGATCAAGTGTCACCGTAAGCATGAAGCTTAATCCCTAATTGTTCTTCACAATCGTTTGCTTGATCCAATCGCGATAAAAATCCGTGCGCGTATAAATGCCAAACAGTTTTGGCTGCGCGCAGCCGCGTCCCCAAGACACCACGCCAACTTGCACAAATCCCTTTTTATTGCTTTGATCTGGTGCAACCAATGGCCCGCCGCTATCGCCTTGGCAACTATCTTTGCCACCCGATTTCAGGCCGGCGCACATTTGTCCCTCAGGAATATCGTTTGCGCCTTGCGACGTATAACTGGCGCGGCATTTATCAAAATTTTGCACCGGCACTTCAACTTCCTGCAAATCACTGGGCGTCAGCGCATTCCAGTCGACTTCAGTGCCAGGGTATTTCTTTTGAAAAGCGTCAACGTCATAAAGATAGCCCCAACCCGTGACTGTGGTTTTTTTACCTTCGAGAGTCTGGAAAAACTCATGCGAAGCCAAATCAACAGATGTAGCACCATTGCCGAATGTGGCGGGGCTCTTCAACTTGATCAGCGCAATATCATTTTGCATTGTTAAGGGATCATAACCGGGATGTGAAAGAACTATGAGGCTATCAACGCGCTTTAGTTTTTCAAGCTTGTTGCTGCCATAACCCACAACAAAACTATCATGGTCTTTCGTGCAATGAGCAGCCGTTAGAACCCATTGCCTAGCAATCAATGTGCCGCCGCAGATGCCGGCCGTGTCGTGCGTATCTTCAAACAGGCGCACCTGCCAAGGCCACTTATTTGCAGCAGCAGTTTTGCCACCGACAATCATATCGGTGTCAGCGGTCGCACTTTTAGTGATGTCATCAGCATACGCGTTGAGGCCACTCAAACAAACGATGCTGAACATTGTGGATGCAATCAGAGTTTTTAAGCCGTGAGAAATCATTTTTTGCTTTCATATTTAGGGTAGGTGAAAGAACGCAATGCGTTAAGTCTATGAACAATTCAGATCGATTTCAACCGACGTTTTTTCGGTTCAAAACGGTGAGCGTTTTTCCTTTGGCATCTTTCAAGGTTAATGTTGTTTCGGATAACTCAACCTTTGTCGTGTTATTCAGCGCCGCTAAAAACTTATATTAATTTTGCATGATTTCCGCTTTGCATGCCTTGCGGGTGGTTGAAAGAGGATCAATTTTCAAACCGGAATCCGTTTGAAGATAAGTCCCAGAAAACTGATTACAGCCCGCATTGCCAGTGACTGATGTGGTTTTGAACTCCATCGATTGATGCGCGTTTTCAGGCGAAACCCAACTTGATCCTGTGAGTGAAACCAACACTGCCATAAATGTCTCCAAAATGCCCATTGCCTTTTCCTTTTGTATTTTGAATAATAAATAGGAATGAATGTAGGCTGCCGTAAGACGGGTTCAGGGCGGAATTGTGAATTATTGTGAGGGTAATTCACTCAAAGACTTATCGACAAAGTCACTTAAGTTCTGATCTATGGGTGAAAGCGGGCTTACGTCTGCCACTTGTCTGAGAAGTGTTTTGGCTCTCAAAAGTTCATCCTTGGGGTCGGATAAAATGGTTGATTCAGCCAAAAGGTAACTCGCCAAAGTCGTTTTGAACTTCGGAACATCTTCTGATTGGGCAACAAGCAGTTCTCCCACCCTAATGGCCTCCGTATAATAGGGTCCGGCCAGTGTTTTATCACCGAGATCGACATTAAAATAATTGCCTAAAAACATATTTGCGGCGGCATAGTTAAGTTGAATATCTGTATTTTTATCATTTGGGGCGGCCATATTTTTTGTAATGTTATAATAGGCTTCAAAATAACTCTTTGCGCCCGGAACATCACCTGAATCTTTGACGTTCAATCCATATATTTGATTGGCTTTGGCCAGCCGAGTCTGAACCTCCACATTATTTGGAGCTGCAGTTCCTATTTCTGACAAAATATCAATGGCTCTCTTCAAGGGGTCGTTGGCGTCGCTAAACTTTTCCTTGTCTTGGTAATACCCACCAATATGCAAATTAGCTTGCGCAAGCTCCAATCGAAAATCATAATAGCTATCGTTTTTACTGTGTAAGTCTTTGAGCGATCGCTCGGCATATTTAAGCTCATTACTAAATTCTTCCAAATTGTCTTCAGGCTTTGACAGATTGCCTTTGATCATTCCCAAATTTCCAAATGAAATGGCTTTGCTATATTGTTTAAACCTAAAATTGGTAATTATAACAAATTTTGAATCCTCTTCGGCAGCAATCAATGCTTTTTCAAAAAAAGGCTTGGCTTCATCATATTTTCCTTGCTCCATTAATGTTGAACCAAGGCTGGTATAGGCAGCAGACAAGGGTTCTTGCAGGTATGCTGTGTTGGTTCCAGAATTGAGCAGAGCTTCAAGAACGTCGATAGATTGCCGCGAATATTTCGCACCCTCGGCAGGCTGGCCTTGTCTCACATAGGTATCCGATATCTGTATAAAAATTTTCGATTGGTCAACTTGAAGGCGAACATCTTCGCTATCGCCCGCAATCAAGTCGGTTTGCAATTTGAGAATACCGAGCAATAGGCTGTTGGTGATTTCAGGCGAAACGCCACTGGTATCAGCGAAGGCCCGAATTTTTGCATTCAAATCCTTGGCGGCATCAACACCTGTAACAATGGCCTGCGCAGCCTTCGCCCTTTGAGCAACGGCCTCTTGTCGGTTTATCTCGCCCCAAACAAATAGCCCGAGAGAAACTGCTGCCACCAAAAATGCGCCAATTAATTCAAGGCGCTGCCTGCCACTCGCGGCGCTGCGGCTGGCGGCGATGTATTGTAATTGTAAAGGTGTTGGCAATTCAGCGTCAGTCGGGCGCTTGGAAGACCAAATTTCGGCATCGCTGAGGGAGCGACCGAATAAGAGTTGCGATGACGCATTGTTTCGAGCTTGCCATTCTAACGCCAATTCACCGAGCCTTGTGTGCAAACGAATCCAATCCAAATTATCGTTCAAAGCTGAACGCAATTTGGCGAATGCGTCTTCAAAACTCACATCAGCAAAAAATATTAAGTTTAGTTTTGTCAGCGCATCGGGCAGTGCCGAGGGTTCAACAGCATCGGCTACCGCAGGAATGATACGCTTGCCGAGCTTTGCTGCCTCATCAACTTCCCAACCACATATTTTCGACGCAGCGGAATGTGGACTAAGGCAAAAGACCACCGCGTCTGCGTTTTGGATCAGTTTGCTTAGTCGGTCTTGCCAAGCTTCACCCGGCGCGATGTCAGTTTTATCGAGGCTCGGTTGATAGCCCGCTTTTTCTAATTCGGCTTTTAGAAACTCAGCAAATCCCAAGTCTTTTCGCGAATAAGACAAAAATATTCTGGTCTTGCGATCATCTTTTTGGTCGATTTTTTTGCGCGCCATCAGCCCAGTCACTCGTCTTAAGGAGATTGCTATATTTCAGTGTTCTTTCGCGTTGTGCAACACTATTATTGATGCAAATCTTTGTTCAGGAGTAGGCTTTATGCGGGCTAAATTGGCAGAAATTGGATCGGAGTTGCCTTTTCGATATGCGCTGCCATTTGTCGTTTTGATTTTTGGTATCGGATATTATGGTTTTGCTCTGGAATGTCCGGTCGAAAAAGCCTGCAGCGGGGAGACTGCGGCCTTTGCAATTTTAAACAATGCGTTGCGCACATTCGCACTATTTTTTTCAATGCCGGAACCGGGTGGTGAAGGCATTCGTAATTGGTGGTTGATGTTCGCGCGTTGGATTGCGCCGTGTATTACGTTGTTTGGATTGTTCCGATTATTTGCAACACAGATTGATGAGTGGTGGAGTGATCGGCAGTTGCGGGGACTAGCCGACCATCATGTGATTATTGGTGAAGGGCAAACGCCAACTGCTTTGCGCAGCGTGGTCGCCATCAATGCGCCGCACATGGCTGCCGATTTTCATCTCGAGGATAAAACTCTTTCGGAAGAGACACTCGTCAAGGCTGGAATGGCAAAAGCCAAATCTGTAAGTATCAATCTTCACTCGGATTCTCAGGCGCTCACAAGTCTTGAAAAAATAACTTTGCTTATGGCAGATAGAAAAAGTGAAGCGATGATCGAATTGAATTTAGACAATACTTCACTCGTCTCCGAACTCAACAAGAACGAAATCTTTGGCAGTCCTTCCGAGTTTGTCGAAGTGGTTGCAGTGAATTCGGACCAAATTGCCGCAGCTAATTTCTTGCGACTTTTTCCGCTCTCCGATGATGCAAAGTTGCGGGGCCTGAAGCGGGTACATTTAGCAGTGATTGGTTGGAGTGGATTTTCTTTAGCGGCCATAGAAAAATTCTGTCGACTCTCGCCCTATTTGGGATTGGAAATTCCAAGGATTAGTATCTTTGACGCTCAGAAAAATGAAGTGAGAACTGAAATCGCCCACCAATTTCCGGCCATGCTTGAAGGTACGTTTGTTAAATTGGATCTTATTGAGTTGCAGAAATCACAAGACATTCCAAATGACCAACAAATTGTTGCGGTCGGCAAAACTGAGCCAGTTTCAGCAATCGTCATTGGCTATGAGGACGTTGCTCGTGGCGCAATTGCGGCATTGGCGCTGCGCCGGCGCTGCCAAATATTAGGCCATTGGCTTGTGCCGATTTACGTTTTGCAGAAGACCAGCAATGCAGCAAACCACTTGTTTATATCGACCCAAAAAAATGATCCCGCTACGCAAATCGTTGCTATTGATGACAGCCAAAATCCACCTAATAATAAAGTTGAATTACTCGCACGTTCATTTCACGAAGCTTATCAGTCGGATGCAAAAACAACGCGCGGAGACACTAGTGCTGCGATGCGCCCGTGGTCGAAACTTCCGCAGACTTATCGCTTGGCGAACCGAACCGCTGCGGCGCGGGCAATTACCAAACTTCTATCCACGGGTTACATGGCGAAATCAGAATCTGAGATACCAAAAGGCGATTGGTCAGCTATTGACAATAAAGCGACTCTTGAAAAATTAGCAGAAGTTGAACATCGTGGCTGGATGATTGACCGGCTGTTGGACGGTTGGCGCTATGGAAAAGCCCGCGACAACAAGCGTCTACTCCACCCAGATTTGCGCCCCTATAAAGATTTGTCAGAAGCGGTCAAAGAACTAGACCGCGCACAAATTCGCCAACTGCGAGCAACGATCAAAAATTTGCAAACTACAAAATAAAACTAATCGAGCATCGAAATCGCGCGGTGCGCCAGCATCATTGTCGGCGCGTTGGTATTGCCTGATGGTATAAACGCCATGGCGGAAGCATCAATCACACGCAAGTTTTCAATCCCTCTCACGCGTAATTTAGAATCTAGCACAGCCATTGGATCTTTGTCAGGGCCCATCCGACATGTGCCGACAGGGTGCCAATTGGTTTTGACAGTGCGGCGGCAATGGGCCGCAAGATCGACATCACTCGTCACATTTTTTCCGGGAAGAATTTCGTGTGTGATGCGTGATGCCAATGGATGGGCGCGGAGAATTTCGCGGGCATAGCGTAAACCCGCAATCTCAATTCTAAGGTCATCAGGTTCAGCCAGATAATTATTATCGATGATTGGTTTAGCGAATGGATCAACCGATCTCAGGCGAACTGTGCCGCGTGATTTAGGACGCAACAAACAAGCATTGAGCGTCACACCATCTTGCGCTTTCACACCCTTAATATCGCCGTCAAGATAAACCGAAGGCACACAGTACATTTTAATCGTCGGACGTTCGCCGCCATCTGGATCAATATAGGCGCAAGCTTCAACACCAGTACTGGTGACGGGGCCAGTTTTAGTGAGCAAATATTGCAACCCATTCCAGGCTGCACGCCATCCTTTATCTTCGCCATAATAACCGTAATGCCCATTGGTTGCGGCTACTATTGGCACTTCATGATGATCCTGCAGATTTTCCCCAACGCCTTGCAACTCATGTTTCACCGCAATTTTCAAGTCGTGCAAATGCCGCGCAGGGCCGACACCCGACAGCATTAATATTTTCGGTGTATTATAAGTGCCCGCAGCCAACAGCACTTCACGTTCAGCGAAGGCCGAAAGCTCCTGATCATTTTCGATAAAGTCCACGCCTTTGCAAACGCCATTTGCAATCATCACTCGCGAAACCGTGCATCCGGTTTTTATCGTTAATCGGCCAGTTTGTATTGCCGGAATTAGGAAGGCTTCGACACCATCATAGCGCCGCTTTTTATATGTGGTGTATTGCATCGTACCAACACCGCGCTGTGTGGCGCCGTTGAAATCGGAGTTGAAAGGCACTCCGAGGCTTTGCACTGCGTCAATATAGTCTTTTGAAATTTGGCATATACGCGCCGTGTTAGAAACATAGAGTGGGCCGTCTGTTCCATGCCATTGATCACGCAAATGCTGATTATTCTCCATCGCTTTGAAATGCGGCAACACATCCTTATAGGCCCATCCAGCATCACCATCTAAAAACTGGTTCCAATGATCATAATCTTCAGCTTGCCCGCGCGTATAAACCATCGCATTGACTGCCGTGCCGCCGCCTAACACATTGGCTTGGCCCACGACAGGTGTGCGTCCGTCTAAATGCTTTTGTGGAATGGGTTGGTGCATCTCCAAAATCGGGCTGCCGCTAATACCTTTCATCCAACCCGCGGGCATCGACAAAAGCTTCGATGTTATAAACGAAGGCTTCATCGGCCCACGTTCCAGCAACAACACGCTTACTTTTGTAGCACGCGTCAACGCCCAAGCTGCAACGCAAGCCGCCGATCCGCCGCCAACAATGATGTAGTCGTATGAGGATTGCCCGGCGTTACTCTGCAATATCTTCCGCCCAAAGTTCAGGTTTTTCTTTGATGAAGCGCGTCATCAGTGCGGTGCAGTCAGTATCATCAGCGATAATCACTTCAACGCCCTTAGAACGCAAAAATTCTTCATTGCCGCCAAAAGTTTGGTTTTCACCGATCACCACGCGAGGAATACCGAATTGAATAATGGTGCCTGTGCACATCATGCAAGGACTGAGCGAGGTGTATAAAGTGGTGTCTCGGTATGTTTTTTGGCGGCCCGCCTTGCGAAGTGCATCCATCTCGCCATGGGCTATGGGATCGCCAC
>JAYVPZ010000397.1:0-4515 GCA_043757105.1 Aestuariivirga sp.
CCGCTGGTCGGTCAACCAAAATAGCAAAAAACATGACAGCGATCATAATGTAAGATCGCTCGGTAGCCGATCCTGAATCAGCCAACAGCATATAGATAAATCCAACGATCAAAGCCGCAGCCGCCGACCATTTCTTGATTGGATAGTTTGAAGCAAGTGCTGGAAACAGCGCCAGAAATGCCCGCATTACCCAAAACACGCCGCCTGCAACCAGCGACATATGAAGGCCTGAAATCGAAATAATATGTGCCAAGCCAGAAATCTGTAAGCTCGTGTTCATCTCAGCAGGAATGGAAGCGCGTTCACCCGTAACGATTGAATTTGCAAAAGCCCCAATTGGCCCCGGAATAACTGCCGTGATCCGCGCGCCCATCACGCTGCGCAACCTGTGAAAAAACCGCCGCTCCACATACTTCCACGGCACGGTTCGATCCTCAAATATCAGTGGAGAGATATTGCTTCCCATCGCACCAATCGATTGAAAATAAAGATCTCGCCCATAATCAAAACCACCGGGCATCACAGGCGTTGGCAGCGGCATTAGCCTTGCTGTGAATTTCACATAGTCACCAATCAACGCCGTCGGTGCATCGAAGGTTGAAATGCGAACGCGGGTTGGCATTTCAACAGCAGCAATATTGGTCGCTGAGTCCAGTTCAATCACCAACACGCGCTTCTTACCGCCGCGATTATCGGCATCGGCAATAAATCCAGAAATCTCACTCGAACTCACTGCCGCGCGTAGCAAAGGCGTTGCGACAATTTCTTGCCTCAGCTTGCTGAAACAAAATCCGATAACTACCAGGCCGATCATCAATGCGATTGAAAATCGTCTTCCAATCCAGAACAGCAAAGCAACCGGAACCGATAGCGCCGTAACAGCAATCCAATTTGGCTCATTCGGCAGAATGAAATAAGTCCCAATACCAATCGCCAAAAACACCGGTGACCAAATCACCAAGCGCCCAGATTGCATGGCATATGAAGCGTGGAAGTAATCAAGCACGTCGCCAAACAGTTTGCGCAGATCAACAAGCACTCCCCCTTTGAAGCCTCGCTCCTCTATGCTATTTGGCTGCAAAGTGGCCATCGCGCCCTCCCCGAAATTTAGCTAATCACTTAAAGGCCTTCAAGTCATCTCCCGTTACCCGCTTTGCACCATCCCCCACCGGTTACCTGCATATTGGTGGGGCAAGAACTGCACTTTTCAATTGGGCCTATGCCAAAGGCAATGGCGGCAAAATGTTATTGCGCATCGAAGACACTGACCGTGAGCGTTCAACCGAAGGCGCAGTGCAAGCGATTCTTGATGGCATGACTTGGCTGGGCTTGAATTGGGACGGCGCTGCCGTTTCGCAATATGGCCGCATGCAGCGCCATTCCGAAGTAGCCCATGAACTGCTGGCAAAGGGTCAAGCTTATTACTGCTATTGCAGTCCCGAAGAACTAACCGCCATGCGCGAAAAAGCAGAAGCTGAAAAGCGGCCCATCCGTTATGATGGCACATGGCGCAACCGCCTTGCTTCCGATGCACCTGCGGGCATAAAACCTGTGATCCGTTTTAGATCGCCACAAGAAGGCGAGACCGTGATCAATGACCAAGCCCAAGGCCGCGTTGTGATCCCCAATAAAGATTTGGATGATCTGATCATTCTGCGCTCGGACGGCAACCCAACTTATAATCTGTCCGTTGTTGTTGATGATCACGACATGGGTGTAACTCACATCATTCGCGGTGTTGACCACCTGACAAACGCCGCAAGGCAAACCCAAATTTATTTGGCCATGGGCTGGACAGTGCCGAGCATGACCCATGTTCCGCTGATCCATGGGCCAGATGGCGCTAAACTCTCGAAACGCCACGGTGCGCTCGGCGTTGAAGTCTACAGGGCCATGGGTTATCTGCCAGCCGCATTGCGCAACTATCTGGCGCGCCTTGGCTGGAGCCATGGCGATGACGAAATTTTCTCGACAGAAGAATTGGTGAGGTGGTTTGATTTGGACGGCATTGGCAAATCTCCATCACGCTTTGATTTCGCCAAACTGGAAAACCTAAACGGCCACTATATACGTCACACGCCAGACGAAGAGTTGCTTGAACTTTTTCTGAACTTCTTGCCCCATTCAGAAAATGGCCCAGCTTTGTTATGCAAAATTGATCAAGGCATGAAAGCGAAATTGCTTCGCGCCCTGCCCGGTCTGAAAGATCGCGCCAAGACTCTAGTGGAGCTGCAAGCCAGCGCCGCTTATCTTTTTGCCGTTCGGCCATTGGCGATGGATGAAAAAGCCAAGGTAATTTTGAATGAGGAAGGCAAGGCCGCGCTGAAATCTGTTGAAACGGTTTTAAGTGCCAACGTGGATTGGACTTCGCATAGTCTGGAAACAGATGTCAAAGCACTGGCCGAGTCTAATGGCTTAAAGCTCGGAAAACTTGCTCAGCCATTGCGGGCAGCACTCACTGGCACAAGCACATCGCCGCCAATTTTCGATGTCTTGGAAGTGTTAGGCCGTGATGAGAGTTTGGCTCGCATTCAAGACTGCTTGTAAGATATACTCGATCAAATTAGTGCAGCATCATTGACCTTTTTATTGCGCTGCAATAACGTGCTTCAAAAGGAGCCTTGCCATGGCTGATATTGCAAAACTTGAATTCGCAGGAAAACCTCATGATTTCCCTGTTCTGAAAGGAACAATTGGGCCGGATGTTGTTGATATATCCAAGCTCTATAGCGAGACTGGTGCATTTACCTTCGACCCCGGCTTCACCTCAACGGCAGCTTGCAAATCAACCATTACTTACATCGATGGTGACGCTGGTGTTTTATTGTATCGCGGTTACCCGATCGAACAACTGGCCACTGATGGCGACTTTTTAGAGACCTGCTATTTGCTCTATTACGGCGAGTTGCCGACGCCAGCTCAACGCAAAAAATTTGAACACGACATCACCCACCACACCATGATCCATGAGCAGATGGTTCTGTTTTTCCGTGGCTTCCGCCGCGATGCTCATCCGATGGCGGTGATGGTGGCCATGGTTGGTGCGCTTTCAGCCTTTTATCATGACTCGACAGACATCAATGATCCACGTCAACGCGAAATTGCATCGCACCGGATGATTGCCAAGCTGCCAACGATTGCTGCCATGACTTATAAATATCATGTGGGCCAACCCTTCGTTTATCCACGAAACAACCTGTCATATGCTGCCAATTTCTTGCACATGTGTTTTGCTGTGCCGTGCGAGGATTATGTGGTGAACCCAGTTCTGGCCAAAGCCATGGATCGGATTTTTACACTTCATGCTGACCATGAGCAAAATGCATCAACCTCGACGGTGCGCCTTGCTGGCTCATCAGGTGCCAACCCATTTGCGTGCATTGCTGCTGGCATCGCCTGCCTCTGGGGCCCTGCCCATGGTGGTGCCAATGAGGCCGCACTCAAGATGCTTGAAGAAATCGGCACAGTCGATAAAATTCCGGCTTTCATTGAAAGAGTTAAAGACAAAAATTCCAATGTCCGCCTCATGGGCTTTGGCCACCGTGTTTATAAAAACTACGATCCGCGCGCCAAAATTCTTCAAGCTTCCGCGCATGAGGTTTTCGAAGCACTCGGAATCAAAGATGATCCATTGCTCGATGTCGCGCGTGAATTAGAACGCATTGCCTTGAGCGATCCATATTTCATCGACCGCAAGCTTTATCCAAATGTTGATTTTTACTCAGGCATCATCCTGCGTGCATTGGGTTTCCCGACCAGCATGTTCACCGTGCTATTCGCCCTTGCCCGCACAGTAGGTTGGATTTCGCAATGGAAAGAAATGATTGAGGATCCATCACAACGTATTGGTCGTCCGCGTCAGCTTTATGTAGGCCCAACAAAACGCGATTATGTTCCGATGGGTAAGCGCTAAACCTTACTCTCATCAATCAACATTGCACCGATTTCAGCCTCGGCCACTTTCTTGCCATCAACATGCGCCTCGGCCCAATATTTCCAAACAGGCGCACGCTTTTGCAGAAGTTTGACATGGAAATAAACGGTATCGCCGGGCACAACAGGCTTGCGAAACCGGGCCTTGTCGATGGACATAAAGAACACCAGCTTGCCCGCATTTTCGCTGTGATGTTCTAACACAATAGCGCCTGCCGTTTGAGCCATTGCTTCAATCAGCAACACACCAGGCATCACGGGGCGGCCCGGGAAATGTCCCTGAAAAAACGGTTCATTCATCGTCACGTTTTTGAGCGCAATGCCAGATTCTTCACCGTTGAGTTCGACAATCTTGTCGATCAACAAGAACGGATAACGGTGTGGAAGCAGCTTCATGATCCGCACAATATCAAGCGTCTTCTTCGGCGCGGCTTCGGTAGCTTCAGTCATGATCATCCTCAAAAAAGTGGCGGCTGAAACATCAACCGCCACGTCATATTAGCTTGTGATTTGAAAAGGTCTAGAAGCGTGTGCCAATCGCAAATCGGAAGTATTGCAAATCATCCGATGGCCGGCTGAGGA
>JAYVPZ010000398.1:0-4505 GCA_043757105.1 Aestuariivirga sp.
GACTCCTGTTGGGAAGATGTTATAGAACACCAGCTAAAGCGTTTGTGCAAGTGCGACCTGCTAAATTAAATCTAACACCACATAATCAATCTCGGTGAAAGCCGCCACTTCCGGAATCCATTGGCCCTGCACAAATGCCACATGCTCAGGATGAACATTGTAGTCGTCATAAGCAGCTTGATCGGCAAATTCCATCGACACGCCAAATTTGAATTCGGATTTGGGGCTGACTTGGCGTAGCACTTCAAATTTCTCAACGCCTTTGATTGATTTCAGCTTGGCCAGCGCATGAAGAAAATCTTTTTCCGCGGAAGAACCAGTGTCATGTTTAAGTCGAAACACAGCGGTATGGCGGATCATCATTTAGTTTCCAGTCATTGCACGTCATTATTTATAATCACATTTGAAGCATGGATGCAATCCAACTTCAATGCATTTGCTAAGACGTTTTAATTCGTTTTAGAATAATAGATCTAGCAGATTGGATGGTTCGGTGTAAATGTTGTGATGGCGGGCACTGGAGAAAGTCGATCAATTCTCAGCCTGAACTGCACGCGAACTGATCACGCGGTTTACCTCGCCGCCGAAGATTAATGCCAATGCCGAAAGATAAACAAAAAACATTGCCGCGAACAAGCCAGAAAGTGAGGCATAAGTGGAGGCGAAGGAATTGAAGTTTACGAGATAGACCGAGAAGGCTGCTGACAGGGCGACCCAGACCAGAACTGTTAAAACCACGCCGGGGAAGACATAGCGTATGGATAAGTTTTGGGCGGGTAAAATGTGGTGGGCGAGTTGCAGGCCGATTGTCAATAAAACCATAGCGAGGGGGTAGCGCAGTTGATCTAAGGTCGCATATTTTGCGATTTCAGTTGGGGCATAACCTTCCATGGCATTTTTGACTATAGGGAAGATGACGAGAAGTGTTGCGACGGCCAGCATCAATCCTGCCGCTCCGATTATGAATATGACGTTTTGGGCATAAAGAAACCAAATGGAACGATGGTCCTTTAAATCGTAAGCGCGGTTGAGCGCCACACGCACGGAGTCCACGCCCGCCATAGCGCTCCAAATTGTAAGGGCTGCTGAGAGACTGAGCAGACCTGTGCGTGGCACGGTTAAGATAGATCGGATTTCGGGCCCCAAGGGTTTGACCAATTGTTCAGGGGCGACGCTGAGAAGATAATCGACCACTTGAGCAGCCAGTTTTTCACTGCCGAAAAAACCTGCCAGCGAAGTCAGGAAAATCAGAAATGGAAAAATTGAAAAAATGGTGCGGAAGGCGATGTTGCCCGCCAATGGAATGGCTTCGTCGGCAAACAGGCGCTTGAGGGCGTCTCCAAACAATGCCAAGACGGTGCGAACGGAATCATTCATGGTTCTTTTGTAGCGAGATAATTCGAAAGTTTCTATGGCTTCTAAATCCTCCAATGCCTTGCTCATTGCTGTGGCACCCGCGCTATTTGTGGTGTTGTGGGCCACGGGGTTTGTGGTGGCGAAACTATCAGCAGGACATGTGGCTCCGGTCTGGTTTTTGGGACTTCGCTTTCCGATTGCCTGTCTGTTTATGTTAGGCGTTGCAATTTATCAGCAGGCGGTCTGGCCGGATGCGACACATGCGTTTCACGCTTCGATTGCTGGGGTCTTTATGCATGGCGGATATTTAGCGCCGATTTATTGGGCTGTGGCGCATGGTCTGCCTGCTGGTGTTTCAGCACTCATTGTGGGTTTGCAACCATTAATGACGGCATTTCTGGCGGCGTGGATTTTGGGAGAGCAAATTTGCGCAAAGCATTGGCTTGGACTTTTGATTGGGTTGATCGGCATCGGGTTGGTGATTTTGCCAAAGCTTCATTTTGCGGGTGTGGAGGGGATCACACCGCTCACGGTGAGTTTGGCATTTTTTGGTGCGCTTTGCATTTCTTTTGGCACGGTTTATCAAAAACGTTTTGCGACTGGCATCGCCTTGGCCACGGGTGGCACGTGGCAATATGTGGGTGGCAGTTTGGTGGTTTTAGTGAGCGCTTATTTTGTGGAAGATTTTTTCTTCGACAATTCGCAACAAGCTTGGTGGGCGCTAGGATGGGCCGTAATTGTATTATCAATCATTGCCATTACCTTGATGATGATCTTGATCCGCGAGGGTGCGGTTTCAAAAGTATCAAGTTTGATTTTTCTGGTGCCGGCTGTTGCGGCACTGATGACATACATATTGTTTGGTGAGACGCTGAGTTGGATTCAAATTCTCGGCATGGCGATCTGTGCGGCGGCCGTGTTGATTGTTAATGGCGCGACCACCAAAGGCCCAGCATTAGAAAAATAACCGCGATGAATTGTAGGCCCACGCGCCAGCGCATGAATTTTTGTGATGCGTTGGATGAGCCGCCGCGCATCATGTTGAACAGGCCCAGACAAAGTACGATGAAGACGGCAAGCATCATGATGGGGCCGAGACTATTTACAAAATTCATTGGTCAGACATCCTGTTTACAAATCGGTCCATCAAGCCTTGGGGCATGATGCGTCTTGCCATGCCCATCAAGTGGGTTGGTGTTGTGACATAGTAGTGCGCCTTTGGACGGGGCGATTCAATGGCGTGGAGCAGCTTTTCGAGCACAGCCTCCGGCGGCAATTTGAAGCGGTTGGAGCCACCTTTGCCTAAGCGTTCGCGCTGATCTCATAGGCTTCTTTATAGTGTGAGTTCTCCTGATCAATGTTAGCTTCGAATTTTTTGATGGCGGTTTCAACAAATTTACTGGTAACGGGCCCGGGCTCAATGGTTGAAACGAAAATTCCAGAGCCGCGCAGCTCCAAGCGCATGGTGTCAGTTAAACCTTCAACGGCGAATTTCATGGCGTTGTAAGCGCCGCGCCACTTCATGGCGACAAGGCCCAAGACAGAAGAGCAGTTAATAATGCGGCCTCCGCCATTGGCTCTGAGCATGGGCAAGCAGAGAATGGTCAATTGATGCCAACCGAAAAAGCCTGATGCGAATTGGGATTCCAGAACTTCGCGCGTTAAATCTTCCACAGCGCCGGGTTGGCCATGTGCTCCATTGTTGAACAGGGCAAAGAGTTTTCCTCCGGTACGTTTTGACACTTCGGCGGCGCAGGCTTCCACGGATTTTCTGTCGGAATAATCGAGCATAATGGTTTCGAGGCCTTGGCTTTGAAGGTGTGTTGCATCTGCCTCGTTGCGCACTGTGGCAAAGACGCGGTAGCCTTTATTCTTCAGCCCCAATGCGCATGTGTAACCAATGCCAGATGAGCAGCCCGTGACCAGAATGGATTTGTCTTTCATGTTGTTAACCTTTGACGCCCTAATTGAGCCTGATTTTTACGGTGTAGAGTAACGCTTGGTTTTCGCAACTTGTTAAGGTTTGCGGCTTTAAAGATGGCATCATGAAATTTATACAATTTAGTTTTTTGACGTTAGGTTTGGGTCTTGCTATGGGTGGCGCAGCTTATGCTGAAGATCCGGTTTCAATCGGCACATTTGATGATTGGGAAAGCTTTACATATCAGGATCAAGGCAAGCCCGTTTGCTATGTTTATTCGACACCCAAGAAAACGGAGTCGCTCAAAAAAGTGAAACGTGATCCGGTATATTTTCTGGTGACGCATTATCCGGGCCGCAAGGTGAAGGGTCAAGTTTCAACGATTATTGGTTATCCCTTCAAGGAATCATCTACCGTGACCGTGAAAGTTGATGATGCTTCGTTTGAGCTTTACACCAATGGTGATGCGGCATGGGCGGCGGCACCCGAAACCGAAGCAGCAATTGTGAAGGCGATGAAGACCGGCAAAGTATTATCGGTGACGGGCACGTCATGGAAAGGTACGGAGACGACCGACAGCTATTCTCTGGTTGGCATTTCCAAGGCGATGGACAAAATTGACGCGGCTTGTAAATAAATTTGGTGTTATTGGGGTTGCATTATGCGCGCTGAGTGCTGCGGCGCATGCTGAATGCCAGCCTCTGAGTTATTCTGGTCATGCTTATACTGTGTGTGGGTTTGACCCCAAGACCGAGCATATTGAACTTTTTAATCTGGACGGAAATGACATTCCTCTGGGAAATTTTCGAAGGCTTTCTGACACGTTGAAGGCCGATGGCAAGACGCTTTCATTCGCCATGAATGCGGGCATGTATGACACTAATCTGCGACCAATCGGGCTTTATGTTGAAAATAGGGTTGAGGCCAAAAAGCTGAACCGCAGGAGTGGCTCGGGCAATTTTCATTTGAAGCCGAATGGTGTGTTTTATATTGTGGGTGAAAAAGCCGGCGTGCTGGACACTGAGGCCTATGCCAAGTCTGGGATTAAGCCAGATTTTGCCACGCAGTCTGGGCCGATGTTGGTGATCAATAATAAAATTCACCCGAAGTTTTCTCCTAATGGAACATCATTCAAAACTCGCAATGGCGTGGGTGTGCTGGATGATCACACGGCAATGTTTGTGATCTCGAATGATCCGGTTGGGTTTTATGAATTTGCGAGCTTGTT
>JAYVPZ010000399.1:0-4496 GCA_043757105.1 Aestuariivirga sp.
AAACACCAGATGCAACTTGCCTTTCACGTAAGGACGCAAAGCTGAGATGGCATTTTCTAAAGCATCAGGTGTGTGCGCATAATCGACAAACACATTAGCTCCTGATTTACTTGTGCCTACAAGCTCAAGTCGTCCGCTGGCACCTTTTAAAGACTCGAGTGCATGTAAAACCAAATGAATTTCGCCACCTGAGGCAATCACCAATCCGGCGGCTACTAATGCATTTGAAACTTGGAATCCTCCAACTAAGGGGAGACTGACTTTGTGCTGACCAGCGGCACTCTCAAGTGTCAATTCTTCACCCATCCCGTTACCAGCGGAGTGCACCAAACGTAAATCAGTGCCCTTTGCACCAACAGTGAATGGCTTGAGTCCAGCTTTAAGGGCCCGCCTCAAAACTTCCCCACCCTCTGGAGAATCCATATTGATCACCGCAGGAGACCCTTGCGGCAACAGCTCTTCAAACAGCCGCATCTTTGCATCAAAATAAGCTTCGAGCGTTGAGTGATAATCCAGATGATCACGCGTCAAGTTTGTGAATGCACCAGCCGTCAAACGCAGGCCATCCAAACGGTACTGCGCCAATCCATGGCTCGATGCTTCAATCGCTAAATGTTGCACATGATCATCGCGCAGCTTCGCTACAATTTGAGCCAACTGAACTGGGTCGGGCGTGGTATGCGAGAGATATTCTGAACCATCAGGCCCGACTACTCCAATTGTTCCAAGGCTTGCTGCACGAAACCCCATGGCTGCCCAGATCTGGCGTACAAAAACTGAAACTGAAGTTTTGCCATTTGTTCCTGTTACAGCAACGATCGTATCTGGTTGGCGATCATAAAACCGGGCTGCCATCAACGCTAAAAGACGACGGGGATTTTCGGTTTCAATAACCGCACCTGCCCCTTTGTAAGTACCTGTTTGGCAAATTGCAGCGCTCGCACCACTCGCAAAAGCTTGCGCAACATAAGCACTGCCATCAACCTTGGTTCCGGGCAGGCCCGCAAAAACAAATCCCGGTGTCACGGCGCGGCTATCGGAGGTAATGCCCTCAACAAAAACATCGCCACCCTTTGGCAGCGCTGCATCATGTTGCAAAAGCCGACTAAGTAGAACTGTCATCACATTCAACCATGCTTCTTTTCAATACCAGCTGACTTGGCTTGCTTTGCAAGTTTGATCAAATCTTCTGGTGTAAAATTCGGCGTCACGCCCAGCATCGGCGCAATCCGTTCTATAATATTTGCGGCAGTCGGCACAGCATTCCAGCCCGCAGTTTGAAATCCATAAGTACCCGGAATGGCCTGAGGCTCGTCCAGCATCACAAAGACTGCATATCGCGGCTGTTCCATTGGAAATGCTCCTATGAACGTCGTCAACACCCGTGTCTTTGAATATTTGCCGCCAATCACTTTTTCCGCCGTGCCCGTTTTTCCACCTACGCGGTAGCCAATGACATCGGCTTTTGTCGCAGTACCATCCGTCACATTCAGACGAAACAAATAGCGCATTTTTTCTGACGTCTCGGGTTTCACAATCCGGTGTGCCAAAGCCTGCGCGTCTTCTTTCGAGCGCTTGAGGAAAGTGGGTGGAATCGACATTCCACCATTGATCAAATCTGAAATCACCGAGAGTCCTTGCAAGGGCTGTACGGCAAAACCATGGCCAAATGCCGCGGTGGCCGATGAAAGTTTGCTCCAATGACGCGGCAACAATGGCTTAGCACTTTCGGGCACTTCAGTCACCAGCCGATCCAAAAATCCGACGCGCTCTAAAAATTCATGATGCCCCTCAAGCCCCACTTGCAAAGCCATCTTAGCTGTACCGATGTTAGAAGAATTGGTGAAGACCTCCGGAACAGTCAGAACCTTGCGCTGGGCGTGAAAATCACTAATCCGCGCATTGCCAATCACCAATGGATGAGTAGCATCATATCTCGAATTCATATTCATGACGCCATAGTCAAACGCCATAGCAAAGGTGACCGCCTTAATCACAGAACCCAATTCATAAACACCACTGGTCAATTTATTTTGCTGATCCGATGTTAAGTTTTTATTTTCAGCATTTGGATTGTAATCGGGCAAGGATGCAAGCGCTACGATTTCACCCGTTTCCGTATCAAGAACGATTCCGCCGCCAGACTTGGCTTTAAATTTCTCTACCGCTTTTGCAACTTCATCGGCGACAGCATGTTGCACGCGTGTATCCAATGAAAGTTGAGCAGGATAACTGGTCTGCGTCTCAGGCTCGCTGAGCGAAGCCGTATAGAGCGCACCCTGATCATCCAAATATTTTTCAATACCTGCAATACCTTTGGTATCAACATCCACATAGCCAACGGTGTGCGCAGCAAGGCGCCCCATCGGATAGACCCGCTTCCTCTCATTTACATAAGCAACACCAGGAATACCAAGATTGTAAACCGCATCGCGTTCTTCTTGGTTGGTCTGACGCTTCAACCATACAAAAGCTTTGCCTGGTGTTAACAGTCTCGCCTTTAAACTTTTCGCATCAAGTTCTGGTAACGTCGCAGTTAGCAGCTCTACGGCCTCATCAACATCGCTGATCTTGCGTGGATCAGCAAACAAAGATGCAACTTCAATGTCGGTCGCCAATATTTCACCATTACGGTCAACAATATCGGGACGCGGCATCGCCTTTTCACGCATAACGACATCAAGAGCACTCGCATCAGGTTTGTGCATCAAGGTCAGTTTGCCAAGCTGAACGGCAATCAACAAAAAGAATGCCGTAAAAATCAAACTCACAAGGCGAATCCGATTTTGCCCTGCCAACTTAGGCACAACGTGTTGATTTTGAATGTCGGTCATTGCTGTAAATTCTCAATAACTGCACCAATGGGGTCAGCCGTTTTGTCGTCAAGTTTTATGACTGGAGCATCAGGAATTTTTGTTTTAATTTCAGCGGCCGAAATAATCTGAATGGCTTTGAGCGATTGCAAATTCAGTTGCTCTTCGGCCAATCTTTGCAAACGTTCTGGGCGGGTCAAACTTGCCCACTCAGCGTCAAGTAGTTTGATCGTTTCGCGCTCATCGGAAATTCCAGTTTTTAACTTCGCAATTTGTCGCTCTAGTCCGCGCGTAGAATGCTCGAGCGAATACATGAAGAATGCCGCAATCAATACGCCAAAAACTAAAAAAGCATTTAGCACTTTAACCATCAGTGCCTACCAATGCGCAGCTGTGGAACCGCCATTGCTGCAAAATCAAATATGAATGATGGTGCCTTTGTTCGCACAGCGGCGCGCAGCTTTGCAGATCGTGCGCGCGGATTATCCAGTTTTTCGATTTCGCTGGCTTCAACATGACCCTTATGGATGAGGTCAAAGCTCGGTGCAGGGCCCTGGTGTGCGTCTGGTTGATGCCGTGAACCTGTCGGCAATTTTCCGGCCCGCGCCGCAAAAAACTTTTTCACAATCCGGTCTTCAAGTGAATGAAATGTCACAACCACAAGCCTTCCACCCTCTTCCAATATTTCTTCCGCTGCACATAACGCATGCGCCAATTCATCAAGTTCCGAATTCACATGAATGCGCAACGCTTGAAATGTGCGCGTGGCCGGATGGGTGCGGTCTTTGGCGCGTTGAGGGCCTGTGGCACGTTCGACGGCTTTCACTAAATCCATTGTTGTCATGAGAGGCGCTTCAACGCGCGCAGAAACAATTGCTTTGGAAATTGAGCGCGAACGCGGCTCTTCGCCGAACACAAAAATGATTTGGGCTAATTCTTCGGCGGCTAAACTGTTTACATAATCGGCAGCGGATTTCCCCTCCTGCCCCATGCGCATATCAAGCGGCCCTTCGCGCATAAATGAAAAGCCCCGTTCAGCTTCATCAATCTGCATTGAAGAAACGCCAATATCCAAGACCACGCCTTGAACTTTGCTCAAACCAAGATCAGAAATGGTATTTTGCATCTCGCCAAATGTGCCGCGCACCAATTGTAATCGGCCTTCCGACGAAGCAACTAATGATGCCCCATCTGCAATCGCATTCGGATCACGGTCAATCGCAATCACCTTCGTGCCCGCAGCACTTAAAATCCCTCGCGTATATCCGCCGGCACCAAAGGTTCCATCCACATAAACGCCGCCATCCTGCGGTGCTAAAGCGGCAAGCACTTCAGGCAACATCACGGGGAGATGGCGTTGAGCGGTATGAGAGGTTGAAATCATGGGCCGAGCGAACACAGTGAATAAGAGGTTAACGAAACCTGACAATGCCCTGCCAATTCCTAACAAATCGTTTCAAATGCGATTCATTTCAACACTTAATGCGCATTCCGGCGAAGTTGCAGACTTCGCCGTTAAGAATTCGCATTTTCGATAAATAAAATACCAGTCGGCCTATAAGCCGGGTTTTGTCCCCATGAAGTCGCCTTCACAGTGTATGGCCATTCATCTGGAGCATTTGTTGCCAAATGCTTCGCGCAACCAACCCGGGCGGCGAGCCGGAAAAGCTTTGAAACTTGCGT
>JAYVPZ010000400.1:0-17620 GCA_043757105.1 Aestuariivirga sp.
AAGCAATCGGCAACATTTGCAGTTTGTTCACGGACGAAGAATGCTCCAACTACTTCACCGCAGCTGGATATGGATTCAATTGACCATCCGATGCTCTAGCGTGTGGGTGCCTCGCAAGAAGCCGATCATTGACAAACTTGAAAATTACGAACACGCTTTTAATACAATGACGTTGGAGAAAAACATGGCTAGTCCTGAAACAGGCGGAGCGGTTGTGACTGGCGCTGGCAGCGGGATTGGGCGTGAGATTGCCAACACCTTGGCACAGAATGGCTTTGGTGTGGTCATTGCCGATTTGCATGAGGAACATGGCCAAGCGGTTGTGGCGGAAATCACGGCGCAAGGTGGCCAAGCTGTTTTCTGCAAGACGGATGTGACAGATCGCAAAACTGTGAAAGCCGCTGTTGAACTGTGCTGCAATTCATTTGGCTCAGTGAAAGTGATGATTAACAACGCAGGGTTCAACAAGCCTGAGCCTTTTCTAGAAGCCAGCGAAGAGGTTTGGCACAAGATCATGGATGTGAACGCTTTAGGTGTGCTGATCGGCACGCAGGAAGCGGCCAAGGCAATGATTGCCGATGGCACGCACGGTAAAATTATCAACACCGCATCTATAGCAGGTCGCACGGGTTATCCGGATTTTGCTCCTTATTGCGCGAGCAAGTTTGCCGTTGTGAGCCTAACCCATGCGGGCGCTCGCGCACTGGCCCAACATCACATCACCGTCAACGCCTTCGCGCCCGGAGTGGTTGACACGCCGCTGTGGAACCAACTCGACAAAGATTTGATGGCGATGGGTGCGAGCTCAGCGCCAGGTGAAGCGATGACAAATTTTGCCAGCGGCATTCTGCTGGGCCGCGCCGCACAGCCCAAAGATGTTGTTGGCACAGTTTTGTTTCTGGCCTCACCTGCCTCAGATTATATGACGGGGCAAGTTTTGCTCATTGATGGCGGCATGATCTTGCAATGAGCAAGTTGGTTTAAGACTTAACAATAGCCTTGTAGGCAGCGATGAGGTCTTTCGCATTCTCGACATTATATTCACGCTCGCCTCTTTCGATTTCAAAAGCGATTTCGCGAACGCGCTCATTCATCGGCGATGATTTTCCGTGGGCTTTAAGTACATCAACAACCCAACCATTCACCTCTTGCACTTCCGCGCGCCTGCCTTTGCGCCAGTCTTGCAGAGATGTAACCAAGGTATCTGGCTTAGAAAAAATCGTCAGCACTTCTTCAAAAATTTTGTCGACATAGCGCTCGGGATGATTGGTCGTCACGGGCGGCATGCCGATGATGGGGATGATCTTTGCGCCATCTTCAAGGGCGGCCTGCATCGCTTCATAACCCGCTTGGCGCATCACTTCTAACATACCGGGAAAACGTGCTGCATCATTGAGCGGCAGATTAACAATGGCAGATGGGATGAGTTCGGCCGCATTGACCACAAGCTTCATCCACTTGGCCGAGCGGATATCTTCCATCACTTCCACGCGACCGGAATGGCGCAAAATCTTGGCCACATCTTCCACGCGGTGCTGCATCTTGGGATCGAGTGCACCGAGGGCGAACCAGGATTCATCAGTGTCATTCTGGCGATTAGTCTCGCCCGGAATCCACATATTTGAGGCAATTTCAATGACAGCACCAATGGTGCGTTCGCGGCCAACAATGATGGCAATGTCTTCGTGGGTCATGCCGTTCTGCAAACCAACGATGAAACCATCTTTGGCGAGAACTGGCTTGATCAACTCGGTGGCCCATTTTGTGTCATAGGCTTTGACCACCAAGAAAACGATGTCGAACGGCTGCTTAATTTCCGCCACTTGGCAGAGATGCAGCGCATTCACCTTGGCGTTGAATGTGCGTTTCGGCAGATTGACGGTGATGCCTTTTTCGCGAATGGCTTCGACATGGGCGGGCCATTGATCAATGAAGGTGACATCAACACCCGACACGGCAAAATCAGCGGCGATGGATGCGCCTTGTGCGCCAGTTCCTAAGAAGGCAACGCGCGGGCCTGTTTTCTTATTCCAGCTCATTTTGAGTTCGCCCTTTCGGCTTCTTGCACCAACACAAAGAAATCTTTTTCACCGAGACCCTCGGCGGCAGCGGCATCATAAATTTCTTTGATCTTCGTATTTACAGGCAGCACAACATTCATATCCGCTGCGGAAGACAATAGAAGTTCAACGTCTTTCTTCAACATGTTCAAGGTTGCGGCAGGCTTATAGTCTCCGCTGACGATCATATCTTTCTTATAGCCGATAAGCGGCGACGCGACCGCACTTTGTGTGATCACTTCTAGCATCGCCTCGTTGGTCAAGCCACCTTTGAGACCGTAAGCCAGCGCTTCGCCCAATAGAGCGGATGTGGCGGCCACCATGCTATTGATTGCGAGCTTGAGGAAACGCGCTTCTTCTTTTTCTCCGAGATAAAGAGCCTTTTTCGTGAAGGCGCTGAAGACTGCGGACATTGAATCGAAGGCTGATCGAGGGCCGGAGACGAGTGCGATGAGGGTTCCTGCTTCAGCCATGCCGGTGGAACCTGAAACGGGTGATCGCAAATAACTCACTGACTTTGGCAAGTATGCGACGATCTTGGCTGATATCGATGGCGAAACGGTGCTCATGTCGATGAGCGTCGCGTGGCGAGGCACTGCCTCTGCAAATTCATTGTTCAAGATCACATCGGCAAGTGCCTGATCATCCGGCACACAAGTAAAAACCACCTCGGCCTCTTGCACGAGTTGAGGCACTGCATTGGAAACTTTGAAGCCCAAATCGCGCAAAGCTTTTTCCTGTTCGGGCTTGCGAGTCAAAATGCTCACATCATGGCCTGCTGCCTTTAGCCTTTTGCAAACGGGCAAACCCATTTTGCCAGCGCCGATCAATGCGATCTTCATGCGACTACATTTCCCTGTTCCGCCGCCAGCTGCGCCAAGCGGCCGCGTTCGCGCGCTTTAAATGTGCGCTCGCTCATGCGGTCGAGAAGTTCAATTGTGTCTTTCAATTTTTCGCGGGCAATGCCTTGGGTGATGAACACGATACGCGTGCGTTCATCAGCATTGGGCCATTTTTCAAGCCAAGTCACGTTGTGCAAAAGATGTTGCACACCTTGCACAACGGCGGGCTTGCCGGGTTCTTCAAGAATATTGATCAGGCCTTTGACGCGCAGCAAATCGGGGCCTAGATTTTGCGAAATACCGTCCAGCAAAAATTGCAACTCTTCGCGTGCCATTGGGGTTGGGCGGGTCAGCACAAAACTCTCTATGCCTTTGGCGGCCAGATGATGCGGCACGCTTTGATCTTTGACACCGTGTGTTTGAACTTCCTTCTGTTCATAGGCTTCGTAAGTGGCGATAGACAACCATTCAGTGGGATCAGCCATGCGATCAGCAGCATCAAAGCCCTTATGCATCAGCAACGGGGCCACGGCTTCAGCGCTAAAATCAGCTTTCGCAATTTTAGCAACGGGATTGATGGCTTGCAGCTGGGCGCTCAAGTTGGCGTAAACATCATCTCCTGCCATATCTAGTTTTGTAATCAGAAGATCATCCGCAAGTGCCACTTGTCGCAAAGCTTCATCGTGTTTTTCTGCTGTTGAATTCCAGTTCACGGCATCGACAACTGTGACCACATTCACCACGCGGTAGAGCCCATCTAATGTGGGTTCTGACAGGAACGCTTGAATGACTGGTCCCGGTTCCGCCAGCCCTGTTGTCTCGATCACCACATTATTAAAGTCAGGCAGATCACCCCGCGCGCGGTCATGATAGAGGCTGTTCATGGTGGCGATCAAATCGCTTTTGACGGTGCAGCACAAGCACCCATTTTCGAGAACCACAACCGCATCATTGCTGCTGGTGTAAAGCTGATGATCCAGCCCCACCTCACCAAATTCATTGACCACCACAACTGTCTTGGCGAGATCGGGTGATTTCAATCCAGCATTGATTAAAGTGGTTTTGCCGCTGCCTAAAAACCCCGTCACGAGTGTGACGGGAATGCGGCTGGCATGATTGAGTGACATGATGTGGCTACCCCACAACCTCGCAACCCGGCAGGCCACAGGAGATGAGATGATCTGATGGATAGTTCGTGATAATTTCGCAGCCGTCTTTTGTGACCACAACTTCTTCTTCGATGCGCGCTGCACCCGAGCCGTCATTGGAACCCTTCCAAGTTTCAAGCGCAAACACCATGCCCTCTTTCAAGGGGCGGGTTTGACCTTTAAAGCGTTTCGAGAAGATCGGGCGCTCCCACAGCGACATGCCAACCCCGTGCCCGTATTGGAGCAAGAATGCTTCTTCCTCGTTCTTGTAACCAAACTCATGCGCATCGGGCCACACGGCAGCCACTTCATCAGGCGTCACACCTGGCTTGATCATATCCATTGACGCAGAGAGCCATTTTGAAGCGGTCTCATAAGCATCAATCTGATGGTTGTTGGGCTGGCCGCAAATGAAGGTGCGGTAATAGCAGGTGCGATAGCCGTTGTAGCTGTGCATGATATCCAAGAAAATCATGTCGCCGGGCTGGATCATGCGATCCGAAAAAGTGTGAGAATGCGGGCGGCCGCGGCGGCCCGAGACGGAGTTGACGCATTCGACGCGTTCGGAGCCCATGCGGAACAAGCGGTCATTGGCGATGGCAACAAGTTCGTTCTCTTTGGTTCCTGGCCGAATGGCGCGGGCGATATCAACATAAGTGGCATCCACCATGCCTGCGGCCATTTTTAGGAGTTCAATTTCATCGCCAGTTTTGACTTCGCGTGCATCCAGCATGGCCTGCTGACCATCAACCACTTCAATGCCTTCGGCCTCCAACGCGCGGAGCATACCAAGCTCCATGATGTCAATTCCCAAGGGTTGATTGGCGATGCCATAGTGCACGAGAGCTTTCTTGATCTGCCGGGCGAAATCTTGGCTCACGCCCAAGCTTGGCGGAATGGCACCTTGCATGGTGGTGATGGGGGCTGCAACATTATCCTTGATCCAAGGCGAGGAGATACGTTTTGCTGGAGGTGCAGGATCCCATAGGAATGGCGAGCCTTCCGCGGGGCACAGCGCATAACGGAAGAATTTGTCACGCGCCCATTCACCAATATGCGTTGCTGTGACATAGCGAATATTATCGAAATTAAAACACAGCACCGCTCCTAGACCGGCATTACGCACTGCTAACTGCGCCTTGGCGAGACGCTCTTTGGACATGCGGCTGTAGTCAACACCTTCTTCCCAATCCTTGGCCATTTGGCCCCACGACGCAGTTGCATAAGGGCTATTATATTTCATAGTGTTTCTCCCAGCTCTCCGGCCCATTTTTTGGTTTCGATTGTATCTTTAAGTTTCGATAAAAACGCCGCTGAATAGGCGCCATCAAAAGCCCGGTGGTCAAAACTTTGCCCAAGTGTTCCCATCAAACGCGGCACCACAGCATCGCCCACAACGGCAGGCTTTTTGCGAATGGCATCGCTCGACAGAATAGCAACCTGCGGTGCGTTGATGATGGGCGATGTAAAGCTTGTGCCAAACGCACCATTATTGGTGATCGAATAAGTTCCACCACTGAAATCAGGTGGCGTGAGTTTGTTGTTCTTAGCCTTCTCAATCTGCTTGCCCATGGCCTTAGCGAGACCTTGCAATGTGAAATCCTGAACACCGTGAACAACCGGAACTACAAGCCCATTGTGATTGAGATCGACTGCGATGCCGAGATTAATATCGCTAGAGACGATCAGCGACTTGCCATCAAACCGCGCATTGATATGCGGGAAGGCCTGAAGAGAAATGCAGCAGGCCCGCGCGATGAATGGCAAATAAGTAAGCGCGTATCCAGACTCTGCTTTGAAACGTTCCTTGTGCCGCGCGCGCACCGCTTCCACTTCCGTGAAATCAATGTCGATGGCCTGAAACACATGCGGAATGGTGCGCCAGTTTTCAGCGAGCTTTTCGCCTGTGCGGCTGCGAATTGTGTTAAGTGTGATCACCTTGTCGGTGGCGGAGATCGAAAGCGCCAGAACGGGTGTGGGCGCAGTTACTGATGGCACAGCTGAGAAAGCGTTCACATCTTTTTCTTCAACCTTGCGCAGACCTTTGGCGGCGGCCTCTCGTGCAATGCTCGCCATATCCAATCCGCGTTGCGAAATCAGACGGCGAGCCAATGGTGTTAAGCGAATATCGCCTGCAATGGCAGCCTTGCCATAACGCCCAATCGGCGTGCGCACCTCTTCAAACGGCAGCAGCACACCTGGCTTTGATGGAGCGGCGGGCGTCGGTGCTACATGCGTCGGCGCTTTTGGTGTTATGGCTTGCGGAGCGGCAGGCTCAGGAGGTTTTGTTGCAACAGTCTCTGCACCACCGATCACAGCAACAGTCGCACCAATTTTCGCCGTTGCCCCATTGCCGGTTCTGATCTCAGTCAGCTTACCAGCGACAACGGCTTCAACTTCAACCGTAACCTTATCAGTCTCAACTTCGAAAAGCTTATCGCCGATTTTAACATCGTCGCCCACGGCCTTAAACCAGTTAAGGATTTTTCCTTCCGCAACCGTCTCGCCGAGTTGGGGCATGATGATGATTTCAGACATGCCTATCAACCGTTCATCACACGTACGATCTTCGCAACAATGCGCGCTGCATTGGGAAGGGCGAGGTCTTCAAGATGATCCGCAGCAGGCAATGGAATATGTGGCGTGGTGATGCGCACGATGGGCCCATCCAAATCCCAGAACGCTTCATCAGCAACGATGGAAGCAATCTCTGCACCCCAACCTAATAGACGCGGATTTTCTTCAACGGTGAACAGCCGGCCCGTCTTGGCCACCGATCCCAAAATCGTTTGCGTATCGAGCGGCACCAGAGAACGCACATCAACAACTTCGGCATCAATGCCATGATTACGCTCCAAAATCTCAGCCGCATCCATCGCGCGGTGCACCATCATGGCCAGAGCCAGAATGGTACAATCCTTGCCAAGCCGCAGAATTTTCGCCGTACCCAACGTATCGAGAATTTCGCCGTCAGGCACTTCGCCCTTAGTGGCATAAAGCGCTTTGTGTTCGTGAAATATAACGGGATTATTATCGCGAATTGCCGCAGCCATCAGGCCAACCACATCAACAGGTGATGAGGGGGCCACAACTTTGAGGCCTGGAATCATCATCGTCCAATTTTCAATGGACTGCGAATGCTGCGCGCCAAAGCGCACGCCAGCACCATTGCCGGTGCGAATGACCACAGGGCAGCTCACTTGACCATTGGTCATATAGGCGAGCTTAGGCATTTCATTGGCGATAAAATCAAAACACACGGCCGCAAAATCCGAGAACATAATTTCAGCAATCGGCCGCAAACCGGTCATCGCCGCGCCCATGGCAGCGCCTAAAATGGCCTGCTCAGAAATCGGCGTATCGCGCACGCGAAGCGGTCCAAACTTTTCATAAAGCCCAACAGTGGCCTTAAACACACCGCCCGCCTTAGCAATGTCTTCGCCCAGAAATACCACATTCTTGTCGCGTTCCATCTCTTGGGAAATGCCGCGGATTACGGCATCGCGGTAGCTTAATTCCGCCATGCCCAGCCTCCATCGGCGTAGACATCCGCCGTTAATAATTCTTCGGGTGCGGATGGCGAGGCTTTGCACAACACCGTGGCTTCTTCCACCTTGGCCATGCTGGCTTCATCCATCGTCTTCATCTGCTCTTCGGTCACGCCAAATTCTTTCAAGCGCTGTTTGTAAATCTTGATGGGGTCACGCTCCATCCATTTTTCAAGTTCGCCAGGCGGACGATACTTGGCCGGATCAGCGCGCGAATGGCCGGAGTGGCGATACGTCAAACATTCAATCAGCGATGGCCCGCCGCCGTTTCGGGCTTTTTCGATGGCCTCGTTCGCTGTGCGATAGACCACATCGGCATCATTGCCATCGATCAAAATGCGCGGCAGGCCGTATGCCGATGCACGATCCGCCGCAGGGTGAGGCACGGCTGTCACCTCGCTGATTGGCGTGTATTCCATATAGAGATTGTTCTCGCAGACAAACACCACAGGTAATTTCCAAATCACTGCGAAATTCAGCGCCTCATGAAATGCACCGATATTGGTTGTGCCGTCGCCAAAAAAACAAACGGTCACATCTTTCTCTTCAAGATATTGCGCGCGCCATGCGGAACCGCAGGCAATGCAAAGATGCGCGCCGATAATGGCATAGGAGCCCATCACGCCATGCTCAACAGATGTCAGATGCATCGAGCCGCCCTTGCCGCGCATCAGTCCAATATCGCGCAGCATCAACTCGCCCAACACACCTTCCATCGGAACGCCGCGCGCCAGCGTGTGGGCATGGCCACGGTAAGTGCAAAATGTTTTATCGCCTTTTTTCATTGCCACGCCAAAGCCAGCGGCAATAGCTTCTTGGCCCAGTGATAAATGGCTAGTGCCCTTGATCAGGTTTTGTAAAAACAAATCATAAGCGCGCTTTTCGCAGTCGCGAATTTCAATTTGCGAACGATAAAGCTCAAGCCTGGTCTCAAGCGAAATATCGTCATTGCTGATGGCAGCTGATTTTGTATCGTTTCCCATGGTCACTTTTTATTTTGATTTTCAAACACTGTGCCAAAAAACTTGGGAAGATAGTTTTGAAAAATTTTCAAAATGAGAATTTTCGATAATTTCTATTCCGAAGCTTGCGATAGGATGGAAACCTAAATCGAAGAGCGCCCTCAAGGGTGCCGTGATGATATGGGAGAAATAAGTGAAAGCCGTCAGATTTCATAATGCGAAAGATATTCGCGTTGAGGATGTTCCAACACCATCAAGCAAGTTGGGCGCGAATGATGTTTTGATCAAGCCCTTGGTCACAGGCATTTGCGGCACGGATTTGCATGAATATATCGCAGGGCCGATTGTGACCCCGGTGAAGCCCCATGTTTACACGGGTGTTACCAATCCACAAATTCTGGGCCATGAATTCAGTGCAATAGTTCAAGACAAAGGCTCTGCTGTTTCAAACGTAAAAGTTGGCGACCGGGTTTCGGTTCAGCCACTCATTTCGCCGCGCGATGATTATTATGGCCGCCGTGGGCTTTATCATTTGAGCCCCAGCATGGGTTGCGTGGGCCTAAGTTGGGCTTGGGGCGGCATGGGCGAATTGGCTGTGGTCAATGATTACAATTTGGCTGTTGTACCAAAAGGCGTTTCCGATATTCAGGCCGCGATGATTGAGCCTGCGGCCGTTGCGGTTTATGCCGCTGATCGTGGTGGTGTGCAGTCTGGCTCCACGGTTTTGGTCTCCGGCGTTGGCCCCATCGGCGCGCTCACTTTGCTGGCCGTCAAAGCCGCAGGTGCCGGCCAGATTTTCGTGAGCGAGCCAAACGCATTCCGCCGTAAAATGGCGAAAGACTTAGTGCCATCGGCCATCGTGATTGATCCCATGACACAGAATGTTGTGCAGATGATCAAGGACATGACGGAAGACGGTGTTGGCGTTGATGTGGCGATTGAATGCGTGGGGCTCGAAGCGAGCCTCAACACGTGCGTAAACGCTGTGCGCAACCAAGGCAAAGTGGTGCAAACCGGTTTGCATATGAAGCCAGCCAGTGTGAATCCTATGACTTGGGCGCTGAAAGACATCTCGATTGAAGCTACCTGGTGTTACCCCGTGCAATGCTGGCCGCGCATCATTCGCATGGTGGAATCAGGCAGTTTCCCGATCGAGAAGATTGTCACTGCCAACATCAATGCTGATGACGTTGTGAAACAGGGCTTTGATGCGCTGCTCGACAAATCGGTCAATCACATGAAAATTTTGGTGACGGTGTAATGAGCAAAGCGCCCGTTAAAGTCGCCATGATCGGCCTCGGTTGGTGGGGCAAGAAGATGACGGCTGTTTTGCAAAAAGCAGGACAGGATATCGAGATTGTCTGTGCTGCTGAGCCCAATCCAGAGGGTGCTGCATTTGCAGCCACCAATGGCTTTGCGCATTATGCAGGCTATGAAGACGCTCTGAAACATCCTGGCGTTGAAGCCGTGATTTTGGCCACACCGCATTCATTGCATGCCGAGCAAATCAAACTTGCTGTCAAAGCCAAAAAACATATTTTCTGTGAGAAACCTTTAGCCCTCACCAAGAAGGGCGCACAGCTGGCCGTAGACTTGTGCAAGAAAAACAAACTCGTCCTCGGCATGGGCCATGAACGCCGCTGGGATCCGCCGATTGCGAAAATGCTGGCCATGGCCAAGTCTGGCGAGTTGGGCCGTATCCAACAAATTGAAGGTAATTTCAGCCACGATAAATTTACCACGTTGGATAAGAAGAACTGGCGCTTAAATAAAAAAGAAGCGCCCGTCGGCGGCATGACGGCAACGGGTATTCACTTAACCGATTTGTCCGCAGCGCTGCTCGGCCCTGCAAAAGATTTGCGTGTCTCCTGCGAAAGCCTCTCATCCAAAATCCCACAAGGTGATACGATGAGCGTGCACATCCGCTTCAAAGGCGGCGGAACATCTTATGTGTCTGCGTCCCTCGCCATGCCCTTCATTTCGCGCTTTGCTGTTTTCGGCTCCAAAGGCTGGATCGAAATCCGCGATAAGGCCCATGTGGAATCGCCAGCAGGTTGGGTGGTCACATCCGCCATGGTCGGTGGCCCGATCACTGTTGTGGAATTGCCAGCCGCCGAACCCGTGAAAGACAATCTCGTGGCCTTTGCGCGCGCCATTCGCAAGGTAGCGCCCTATCCAATCACCGGCAAAGACCTCGTGAACAATATTTCAATACTGGAAGCCATCATCAAATCTGCGGCCAAGAATGGCGCGGTGGTGAAAGTTTAAGAGGACACACATGAAAGCACTGATTTTCGAAACGCCAAACAAACCCATTATCGCTGATCTGCCGATGCCAGAGATCAATGACTCTGAGGTCATGATCAAAACCCGCACCGTTGGCATTTGCCATTCGGATTATGAATTGCTGGCAGGCCGCTACATCATCCCGATTTCATACCCTGTAACCCCCGGCCATGAATGGTGTGGCGAAATTGTTGAAGTCGGCAAATCAGTCAAAAATTTCAAAGTCGGTGACCGCGTGGTTGGCGAATGCGTGGTCCGCACGCCGGAACGTTTGCATCATTTCGGCTTCTCGATGAATGGTGCTGACCGTGAATTTTTCAACGTCAATCCAGATTGGCTGCACAAATTGCCCGATGGCGTTGATGACATGCGCGGTTCGCTGATCGAACCGTTCACTTGTGGTTATTATGCCGTGATGCGCTCTGGCGGCACCAATGCGTCTGAAACCGTTGTTGTTTCCGGTGGCGGCACCATTGGCCTCGTCACAGCCGCTGCTGCATTGGGGATGGGTGCGCGCGTCATTGTGGCCGACCCCATCAAAACTCGCCGCGAAATCGCAATTAAATTAGGCGCGGAAGCCGTTGACCCCACAGATCGCGGGGCCGAACAAATCATGCAGCTCACAGGCGGCCACGGCGCTGACCTTGTGGTTGAATGCGCAGGCCATGATGCTTCACTCGCCGCTGTGTTTGATTACGTCGCCCAAGATGGCCGCATGTCTATGGTGGGCATCAACATTGGCCGGAAGATTTCATCCAACATGGGCCTGATGCAATTGAAGAACCTCACCATCCGCGGCTGCATCGGCTCGCCCGGTGTGTGGCCATCAGCGATCAAATTTTTGGAACGCACAGGCATTGATCTCTCGCCCATCCAAACTCACAAATTTGCACTCACTGATGCGGTGAAAGGCTTCGAACTGGGCCAAGACCCCAAGGCCTGCATCAAGATCACGCTGACGACAAAGGGCATGCACTAATGAAACGCCACGCCCTCATCGCCGGTGTTTCCGGAATTATTGGCCGACATTTGGCTGAGCACTTGCTTGAAACAGGCAAATGGACCGTCTCCGGCATCTCGCGCCACAAGCATGATCTGCCTAAGGGCGTGAAGCATATCGCGGTAGATCTGACCGATGCTGACGCTACCAAAGCCGCGCTTAAAAAAGTAGCCGCCACCGATGTGTTCATCACCACATGGCTGCGCCAAGCCACCGAAGCCGAAAACTGCCGCGTGAACGCCGGCATGGTGCGTAATCTTTTAGGCGCGGTTGCTGGCAAGAAGATCATGCACGCCGCACTCGTCACAGGCCTGAAGCATTACATGGGGCCCTTCGAAGCCTATGCAAAATCCAAAATGGTCACGCCGTTCCGCGAAGAACAGCCACGCCTGCCCTATCAAAATTTCTATTACGACCAAGAAGATGAGCTTTATGCAGCCGCCGAAAAACAAGGCTTCTCATGGTCGGTTCACCGCCCGCACACATTGATCGGCTATGCCGTTGGCAACCAAATGAACATGGCCGCCACACTCGGCGCTTATGCTGCAATTTGCAAAGAAACGGGCCGCCCCTTCGTGTTCCCAGGTTCGCCCCAACAATATGAAGCCTGCGTGGACATCACCGATGGCCGCATCATCGCCAAGCATCTGCTCTGGGCCGCCACCAAGCCAGCAGCGCGCAATGAAGCCTTCAACATCGTCAATGGTGAAGTCTTCCGCTGGGATTGGATGTGGTCAAAACTCGCAGCCAATCTCGGCGTACCCGCCGCCCCTTATCCCGGCCACGCCCAGCCGCTTGAAAAGCAAATGGCGGATATGGGCCCAGTATGGGATAAAATTGTCGCCAAACGCGGCCTGCAAAAAAACGATCTCAACTCAGTGGCCTCGTGGTGGCATTCAGATGCTGATCTCGGACGCGTCATTGAAAATTTCACAGACATGACCAAGAGCCGCGACAAGGGTTTCACCGGCTTCCAAAACTCAGTGCATTCTTTCACAGATGCTTTCGATAAACTTCGCGCGGCAAAGATCATCCCTTAGATGAACCAGGCCGCACCATCAGCAAATTCTCTAGCGCAGCAGTTGCGAAACATATCTTTGCTACCGTTGGCTAAGAGTTTCTTGACGGTCTTGGGTTCAACAGCCGCACTCATCGTAATTTGCGCCATCTTCGCACCCTCAAGCCTGTCATGGGCAGGTCTATCAGGCAGCCTGCCATTCGCCGCGATCATCGCCATCGTTGGCCTTGGCCAATTGTTGGTGGTGCAACAAGGCGGCTTTGATCTTTCTTTGCCCGGTGCCGTGTCGCTCGCTGTTGTCACTGCCACACATGAAGCGCATCAGGATAACAACATGCTGCTTTATGCCGTCGGGTTAGCGTTCGTGTTCGCATTAGCAGCCGGCATCATAAATGGCATCCTCATCGCCTATTTCAAACTCAACGCCATAATAGCCACCATCGGCATGAACGCACTATTATACGCAGGCGTCTTCGCCGTCTGTGGCGGAACACCATCCATCACCACCACTCTCCTTGCTGAAATCGCAGGCGGCGAAACTTTCCACATTCCAAACTCAGTCTACTTCGCACTGGCCGCTCTCATTCTCGCTTCATTCATCTTGAAAAAAACCATCGCAGGTCGCCGCTTCGAAGCCATCGGTGCAAACCCCTTGGCTGCTGAAGCATCCGGGCTCAAAGTTCAAATTCATCAACTCATGGCTTATGTTTATGCCCAGCTGCTTTATTGCATGGCGGGCGTTCTCATAGCCGGCATCACTCGTGAACCAACAGCATTCCAAGGCGATAGTTTATTGTTGCCTTCGGTTGCCGTTGTTGTTCTGGGAGGAACATCGCTGCTGGGTGGTCGAGGTTTTCCAATCTCGACTGTCATTGCCGCTTTCTTCCTGAACCAATTGAGCCAATTCGCGCTCGCCGTCGGCGTGCCCTATTCAGCCCAAACCATTATCCAGGCTCTGGCTCTGGGTTTTGGCATCGCTGTCTATTCAATTAATTGGACAGGGAAGTTTTCTACAACAAACAAACCAAATGGAGGAATACATGAACTACATGCTTAAGAAACTAGCGCTTGCTGCAACAACAGCAACGCTGGCAATCGGTGCTGCAGGTCTGGCTCACGCCGACGTGCCATCATGGTGCGGCCCAAAGAAAGCAACCATCGCTTTGCTCGATGGTTATGGTGGCAATAGCTGGCGTCAAGTCACCGTTGCTTCAGACAAACAAACCGCTTCGCTCTGCCCAAGCATCACTTCATATGAATATGCAGACGGCAACGGCGATACGCAAAAAGCCATCTCAGACATTAAGGGCCTCGCGGCCAAAGGCGTAGACGCTCTCGTGGTGTTTGGTGATGCTGGCCCAGCTGTTCTCCCAGCCATCACATCCGTCTTCAAGTCTGGCAAAGTCATCGTGCCATATCGTGTAGACGTTGGCGGCAAGGAAGGCGAAAACTACACCAAGTTCATCGGCTCATCATTCGTTGATGACGGTGCAACATGGGGCACATGGATCAAGGGCGTTCTGCCAAAGGGCGGCAACGTGTTGTTCCTTTCAGGCCCGGCTGGCAACAGCCAAGGCTTGGATGAACTCAAGGGCATGAAGACAGTTCTCGGTGCAGAATATGTGTTCGTAAACCCAGAACCATTCGCCGTTACAAACTGGGATCCCGCTTTGACACAAAAAGTGTTGACCGCTGAAATCGCCAAGAACACAAAGATTGATGTGATCGTGTCAGACTTCGGCCCATCACTGGTTGGTGCTCTGCCATTGTTCCAAAAGCAAGGCAAATCCATCCCAGCATTGGCTACATCTGATGGCAACTCACTGGCTTGCTTCTGGGAAGAAGTGCACGCTGCAAACCCAGACTTTAAGTTGTTCACCGTTGCTACAGGCAACGACAACGTTCGTCTGGCCGTTGAGCACGCCGTTGCAGCTGCAACAGGCGGCACACCTCCAGCTGAAAACATCTTCAAAGCGCCAGCTTACGAAGATTCAGTCTCTGGCAAACCACACCCTGTAACCTGCCGCAAGGATCTGCCAGGTGCGATCTATCTGTCATCAGAACTCCCTGGTGAAGATCAAGCAAAGGCAGTTGGCAAGTAATATTACTGACGACAACAATAAGCCCCGGAGAGAGAAATCTCTTCGGGGTCTAGCTATCTAAAGGACTGAAAGTCGTGGCGGCGAAGAATAAAAAAGCAGATGCGGTCGAAGCGCCAAAGACAGGCAGCATCACCATCGGCCTGTCGCAAATTTCGAAATTCTATTCTGGCGTTCCAGCCCTACGCGACGTGAGCGTCGATTTCTACGCAGGCGAAGTGCATGCAATCCTCGGCGAAAATGGTGCTGGCAAATCCACATTGATGAATGTGATCTCAGGCACCATCCAGCCTGAAGAAGGTGTCATCACATTTGAAGGTCAAAAAATTCCGCACATGACTCCGGAACTTGCAAAGTCCCTCGGCATTGCTATTTCATTTCAACACCCAGCCATTTTGGATGATTTATCAGTTCTAGAAAATCTACAAGTTGCACTTCCAGCCAGTCTGTTCAAAGGCAAATCCACGCATACTGTTGCACAATCGATGCTGGACTCCGTGGGCCTCGACATTCCGCTTCGCACAAGAGCCGATGCGCTAACCGTCGCCCAAAAACATTTGCTCGAAATCGCCAAAGCTCTGGCGATCAAGCCAAAGGTTCTCATTCTCGACGAGCCCACCGCATCGCTTGATCAAGATGCAACAGACATGCTCTTCGGCCGCATCCGCGAAGTGGTGAAGGGCGGCACGTCCGTTATCTATATCACCCACCGTCTAGCCGAACTCCGCCAAATCGCCGGGCGCGTCACCGTTCTGCGTGACGGCAAATATCGCGGCACGGGCCTCGTCAGCGAGATCAGCAACAACGAACTTCTAACAATGATCGTGGGCCGTCAACTCGGTTCAACTTTCCCACCCAAGTCAGAAGTAAAATCAACTGAAACAGTTTTTTCCGTCGCCTCTCTCAGCGGCAAAGGCTTCAAAGACATTTCATTTGATGGTGCCAAAGGCGAAATCATCGGCATTGCAGGCGTTGCAGGCAACGGCCAACCCGAATTGATGAGGGCCCTTGCAGGCCTCGTTCAAACGCAAGGCACAGTCAGCTTGCGCGGCAAAAAACTAAACACCAAAGAACTGCTCAACGAAGCCGCCTTCATGCCATCAGACAGGCACACTGAAGGTTTGGCCGCTGGCCTCACCGTACGCGAAAATGCGGCTTTTGGAGCCCTCGAAAAATTCGCCGCAAACGGCATCATGCGTCAGAAAAAAGAATTGGGGATGGTCGGCTCCACTTTCCAATCTCTGGCCGTCAAAGCCCCCAGCATCGAATCGCCTATTCTTTCTCTCTCCGGCGGCAACCAACAAAAAGTTGTGATGTCGCGCGCGCTATTGTCAGACCCCGGCATCATCATCGCAGATGAACCAACCCAAGGTGTTGACGTTGGCGCACGCGCCGAGATTTATCGCATCCTGCGCGAAGTATCGAGCAAGGGCACACCCGCCATCGTCAATTCATCGGACGCCGCCGAACTCGAAGGCCTTTGCGATAAAGTCATCGTCATGTCGCGCGGCGCTGTGGTTGAAACCCTGGTCGGCGCAGACGTCAAAGAATCCAAAATCATCGAAGCCGCTGTCCATGCCACAACCCATGTCGGCAAAGACACAACAAAAGCCGACAGAGGCTCGCGCTCGAGCTTCTGGCGGCATTTCCTTCAATCAGACAACGCCCCAGCCGTTCCCTTGGCCATCGTCACGGTTTTGCTCGGACTTTATGTCTTCAGCCAAAACGCAAACTTTCTGACATCCTATAACATCTATAATATTCTTCTATTGGCCACTGCCTTAGGCTTCATCGCCCTCGGCCAAACCGTTGCACTGCTCATGGGCGGCATTGATCTATCTGTCGGCCCGCTCGCAGGCTTCCTCGTCGTCGTCGCGTCCTTTTTCATCAATGATGATAAATCAAGTGCTGTCGTTCTCGCAGGCTTCGCACTCATGTTCGCCGGAGCCTTAGTTGTGGGCGCAATCAACGGCACGCTGATCCGCTTCGCAAACTTCACCCCCATCGCCGCAACCCTCGCCATGTATATCGGCATCCAAGGCATGAGCTTTCTGTTGCGCGATCAACCTGGTGGGTACATCAGTGCGACAGCCACCGATTGGATCAATTGGCAGCTAGGTCCCATCCCCGCCGCTTTCATCGTTTTGACCTTGGTTGCACTCACCTGTGAATACATCCTCCGCAAAACCAAATTAGGCTGGCGTCTCCGCGCTACAGGTTCCAACGAAGAATCTGCGCGTCGCATCGGTATCCGCATCAACAGCACATTCGTCTATGGCTATATCGCATCCTCGCTGCTCACAGCTTTGGGTGCAATCGTGTTCATGACCCAAATCGGCGTCGGCGACGCCCGCCAAGGCATCAGCTACACCCTCTCGAGCATCACCGCCGTCGTCCTCGGTGGAACATCCCTACGCGGTGGCCGTGGCACCTTCATCGGCACTTTGTTGGGCGCAGTATTGCTAACCGAAGTTCTTAACGCCATCGTCTTCCTCGGATTCACACAAACCTATCAATATCTGTTCCAAGGTGCGCTTATCGTTGTTTCGGCATTGATTTACCCGAGTTACGGATAAGGGTGGGGGATTCTCAAATCAGTTTTGATGTGATTCATGGGGTGTTGTGAAAGCAACCCACGGAGAGATCCCCCATGCAGA
>JAYVPZ010000401.1:0-17564 GCA_043757105.1 Aestuariivirga sp.
GCTTTACGATAGCCGCGCTTCCACGCCTCAATCAGCTCTGGCACTTGGGGCTCGTGTTCGTAAAATGAAACGGGTGTCGCTGCGTCATACATGAACCAACCAAACCCGCAGTCATCAAAATCGATGGCCTTTACGCTCTCACCATCCATCAATAAATTCGCCAAGCGCAAGTCACAATGGATCAATCCAAATCGATCAGCACCCTTACCATAGGCGGCCAAGCGCTTGCCAATCGCATCTACCGTGCGACCAAAGAGTTTTTGTTTTGAAACATCAACGCCTATGCCATCACGCCAGCGACCCCAATTTGGTTTGGCTGCACCCAAGCTCGTTTCAAAATCCCAGGTCAGCCGTGTGAAATAGGAAGGGCGTTGCCATTGCCGAGAATGTTGATGCATCTTTGCGGTTACCTCGCCCAAAACTTCAAAAGGCTTCACCAAGTCTTGGCCAATGCCCGGCTCAAACCCCGCTTCCCAATCTGATAAAACCACATGGCGTGGTCGCTCTAACTTCGCATGCCCCACCATTTGAATGATCTCACAATCCAAACCCTTCACAGGTTTAGGAGTCACAACAACATCCGTATCACGAAGCGCCATCAGCCAAGCAAGCTCAGATGCAATCGCCGTTTTAGAATGATAACCATCGCGGTGAATACGCAAAGCCCAGCGCTGGCCACCCGCCGCCTCAACTTTGTAAGTGGCATTCTCAGAGAGATTTATCATTTTCACTGTCAAAGGCTGCGGCAATTCATAGTGCGCGGTAGCTGCTTGCGCGACTTCAAGTAAGATTATCAATTGCTCTTCGTGAGGCAAAAAATCAAACTGCATCACTGAGCTTTCTCATTGGCAAACATCAATTCACGCGCCCGCGGCATTGCGGCATCATAACGCTCGAGAATTTCTGTGCATAATTCAGGTGAAAGTAGAACACCGGGCTTCCACTGCAATACACGCTTATCGAGGGATGAGAATATCGCCCACACGCCATTTTCATAGAGAGCACGCGAAACGGCTACAGCACCTTCGGGTTTGGCATATTCCAATCCTAAGATGAGCCCACGCTGACGCACACCTGTAAAAATATCGCTATGGCGTTTCATCATCTCAGCCATGCCGTCTTGAAAGAACTTCGTCACCGCATGAACATTGGCAATAGTTTCAGGTCGAAGCAAAATCTCTATCATCTTATGCGCCACAACACAGCCAAGCTCAGCACCACCAGTTGTGCTGATATGAGCCGCACCATCTTCATGCAACCAACCGCCCGCCCGCTCGTTCAAAAGGCAAGCACTGATCGGATAAATGCCGCCCGTCAAACCTTTGGCCGTCACCATGATGTCGGGCTGAATACCGTAGGACTGCCAGCCCCACATATGCCCCGTGCGCATCAATCCGGTTTGCACTTCGTCGGCGATATACATCGCACCGTATTTTTCACACAGCGCTTTGCAAGCTGCAAGATAACCATCAGCTGGCATTGGAAACCCATAAGTGGCAGGGATAGTCTCCATGATCAATGCTGCAACATCATTGCCCTTCAATGCCTGATCCATCGCATTCAGATCATTGAATGGCACTTTGATGAAAACATCCGGCTGATCCGCCAGAAATATTTTTGTAAACCGATCATCGCCAGTGGCCACCGACAAACCTGAATGGCCGTGATAGCCCTTGATGATGGAAACAATCTTGCGCCGCTTGGTGGCATAGCGCGCACTTTTCAGGGCAATCTCAACAGCCTCGGCACCGCCTGCACCAAAAACAGCATAAGTCATGCCCGGGGAAATATTGATCAGCGATTCAGCCAGTGCTGTACGCGCGACCGATGGAAACCAGTGATTGCCCATATCAAAATGGTCGAGTGCGTTCTTAAGTGTATTGACCAACTCGGCATTGCGGTGGCCCAAATTATAAGTGCCACCATTCAGATGCAGATCAATCAGCCGCCTACCATCCATATCATAAATCAAATAGCCTTCGCGCTTGTCGATCACCAAATCAATGCCAGCCTTGGCCCAGAATTTGGTTTTATCAGGGTTCCAATATTTGATCGATTTTTCGATCATCTCCGCCTTGGAAGCATATTTGAACCCACCATAGTCAAACATAAAAATCTCCTCGCCTAAATTATTTTAGCACTGACTATCAAACATAAACCAAAGCTTGCATCTTGGCATAGCGGTATCTTAATCTGTGGCGAAACCAACAAGGTCAAAAAAATGTCAACTGTACAGAAAATGTCAAACCTTGAATCTGATCCGCGCGTGAAAGCCGTGTTTGATGATATTCGTGCCACGCGCAAATCCGATTTTATCAACAATCTTTGGTACTATCTGGCTTTTGATGCGCAATTGCTAGAGGAAACGTGGGCGGGTGTGAAGTCGGTCATGGCAACGTCTTCAGCACTCGATCCTTTGACCAAGGAAATGCTTTATATGGCGGTTTCAATGACCAATGCCTGTCGATATTGTGTTCATTCCCACACGGCTGCGGCTCGCGCCAAAGGCATGACGGATGAGATGTATGCAGATTTGTTGCGCGTGGTTTCAACGGCTGCCCGCACCAATCAATTGCTCAATGGACTACAAATTCCAGTCGATGACGTATTTGAGGCCGATAAGTGAAAGCCGCTGCTTATGCCATGGTGGCGACACAGCCAGGCCCGCCATCTGTGCTTTCTGAAATCGAAATTGAAATCCCAAAGCCCGGATCAAATGAAGTATTGATCCGCCACACTGCAATCGGTGTGAACTTCATTGATTGCTATTATCGATCTGGCCTTTACCCTTGGCCTGTAAAAGACAATCTTGTTCTCGGTTCCGAGGCCGTTGGAATTGTAGAGGCCTTAGGATCCGATGTAAGCTCGACTGCTGTGGGCGATAGAGTGGCCTACACGCTGCCCAATAATGCCTATTCCACACACCGCGTTATTGACGCGCAACATGTGGTGCAAGTGCCTATTGGCATCAGCGATGAAACCGCAGCCGCCTGCATGCTGAAAGGCCTTACCGCGCGGTATCTTCTCAAAGACAGCTATAAATTGCAGGCAGGTCAATCTGTGTTGTTTCATGCAGCCGCTGGTGGTGTTGGAAACATTGCAGGGCAATGGATGAGCGCAATAGGTGTTCAAGCCACAGGTACGGCAGGCGGGCGCGAAAAGTGCGAGATTGCGAAGGCCAACGGATTTGCTAAAGTTATAGATTATGCAGCTTCTGACTTTTTGGTTGCGGCCAAAGCCTTGAAGCCAATGGGTTATGATGTGGTTTATGACTCAGTCGGCAAAGATACGCTGCTGCGCTCTCTCAGTTGTCTCAAACGCCACGGCACATTGGTCAATTTTGGTCAATCTTCGGGTGCAGTCACAGATTTTGCAATGTCCCATTTAGCGGCTGGTTCATATCATCTCACTCGCCCTGTTTTGTTCCATTTCACGGCTGATAATAACTGGCTTCAGGCCGCTGCAAAAGATTTGTTTGATATGATTCTATCTGAAAGCATCAAAATCCATATGCATGAAACAGCTCCATTGCGCGATGTGGCCCGCATCCATTCTGATTTAGAAGGCCGAAAGACAATGGGGTCAGTTGTTCTCATTCCCTAAGACATTTTTGCGAACGAATACGATTGCACTTGACGATCAGGTTAAACCAGTGAAAGTTTTAATAATGGGCATATTTCAAGTGGCAGAACGGTCAAGTGGCAGAAACCGGTAAAAGGCATATGTGGAGCCAAGAGCAGATCATCCTCGCTCTGGCCGTGTTGCTGTTTGCCGCGTCGGCGATTTTTTTGCCGCGCTTTTTGGCCGCGGATAATCTCATATCAATTGTCCGCAGTGTTTCGGTGCTCGGTATTTTGGCCATTGGTATGGCAATTGTAATTATTGGTCGTGGTATTGATCTTGCCGCCGTGTCAATCATGGCGATGTCTGCCGCATGGTATTTACAGATGCTGAATGACGGAACGGCAGATTGGGCTGCGCTGATTTTTGTAATCGCAGGGGTTTTAGCAATTGGACTCTTTAACGGATTTCTAATCGCCTATGCTGAAGTGCCGCCAATCTTTACAACGCTCGCAAGCGGCTTATTCGTTTTCGGATTTGTGCGCTCTCGACTCATTACCCAAGACGCAGTTCCTGTTCCCAAAGATCATTGGTTGGAAGTTTTTGGTCGTTCACGATTTTTAGACATTCCGCCCGAGGTGTTTATCTTTGCGGGGCTTTCGTTTGCCGCGTATTTATTTCTGCGTTTCACCAAAGCAGGCCGCTATGTTTATTTCATGGGTGATAATTTCTTAGCCGCGCGCAACATCGGTGTGCCCGTCAGGCCGATGATTTTATTGCGCTACATCATCTCGGCATTCACCGCACTTATCGCTGGACTGCTGACAGCAGCCAGCATTCACAGCATCAATACGCGCATGGTCAACCAACCCATTCTCTATGACATTATTTTAGTTGTGGTGATCGGTGGTATCGGTCTCAACGGTGGCAAAGGCGGCATGCGCAATGTGATTGTGGGTGCACTTTTAATCGGGATCATGCTCAATGCCATGACCATTTTGGATATTTCGAACCTCTACCAAAACCTAATTAAGTCGACGATTTTGCTCATCGCCATTATCGCCGATAGTCTGCTCAATCCCCGCGATGAACAAACCGCTCAACAAGGCGATATTTAAAAAATTAACATGGAGAGAAACATGAACACCAAATCAATCGGCGCAAGCCTCCTCGTATTATCGGCGTTAGCTTTTGCAACGCCAGCAATTTCAGAAGATGATCCGGGTCCTGCCACTTATACCCAAGCACTAAAAGGCAAGCGCGTGGCCCTCGTGCCCATGGCCATGGGTTTTGATTTGGCCCAAGGTTGGTCAGCTTATCTTAAGCGCGAGGTTGAAGGCTGGGGCGGCATTTTTGAAACCCGTGATCCAAACTGGAGCGTTGAAGCGGGTGCGCAGGCCATCACTGATTTAATCGCCGCAGATCCAAAGCCAGATGTTCTTGTGGTGCATGCACCCGATTTGAACTCATACACAAAGCTGTTTAAAAAGGCACAGGATGCTGGCATCTATGTGATCCTCATTGATAACCCAGCCAACTTCAAAGCTGACGCCTTTATCGGCAGCGATTGGAACCGCTTGGGCCAACTTGAGGCAGAAGCGGCAGTGAAGGCCTGTGCGGCTGATCCCAAGAAGCAGATCGGCCTTGTGCAAGGCGATCAAGTGAACGCTTCGAGCCTCTATCAATATGCGGGCATTATGAAAGTTTTGGGCGCAAATCCTGATTACAAAGTTGTGGCCAAGCCGGACTCGAATTGGGATGCAACAAACGCTCGCAACGTGACCACCACAATGTTGCAGCAAAACCCAGACATTTGCGCCATTATCGATTTTTGGGACGGTGATGCCTCAGGAACAGCGGCTGCCATCCGCGATGCTGGTAAGGAGGGGAAGATTTCTTTGATCACCACTGGCGGTGGCGAGAAGGTGGATTGTGATAAGCTTACAACAGGTGAATATCATGCTGTTGTCACAACTGAATTGCACAAGCAGTCGGGCGACATGAATGCCGTCATCAAGTTCCTGCTGCAAAGTGGCCAGAAGCCTGGCACATCCAGCACATATATTTATACGTTGGAACGGGCCTACACCAAGGCTGACGTAAAGGCCGATACGTGCTGGGATGTGAAAGCCCTGCAAGCTGCCAAGTAATACATTTGCGAGTTAAGAACGACTGGATTTTCCAGTCGTTCCATTTCTTTGGACATTTTGATGATCTCTCGTGAACGGCTGCAACGCTGGCGCTATAATTTTATTCCCGATCATTTGATCGGTGAAATTTTGACAAAGCGCTGGACGGACAATGCCATACCATTTTTGGCTTTAGTGCTGACGGTCGCTGGTTTTGGCAGCGCGATTTCTGGATTTTTTAAACCCAATGCGTTGATTGAATCGACACGGCAATTAGGTGAATTTTCAATTGTCGTCATTGGCCTCACGATCGTCATGCTGGCTGGCGGCATTGACCTTTCGGTTGGGTCAATATTTGCACTTTCAACTTTTTCAGCGGTCTCTGCGGTTTTTATTTTCGATATGCCCACATGGGTGGGCTTTCTCGCTGCCATCGCAACAGGCGTGGCCTTTGGTGCGATCAATGGCTATTTGATTGGCTATTTGCGCCTGCGTGCATTTTTAACAACGCTTGTCACATTCATCATTGGTCGCTCAGTATTCGATATTCTGGTTGTGAATTTTGCCGCACAAATTCAACAGTCAGATGTGACTTCGGATGTGTGGACTTTTATCGGCGATGGACGCGTGCTGGGCCTGTCAGTCAGCGTTATCGCTGCCACCTTGATCGCGATCATAGCGCATATTGCGCTGACAAGATCTCGCCCAGGTTTGCATATGTTAGCTGTTGGGGGCTCCAGGCGATCGGCGCACAATGCTGGAATTCGCGTGCGTGAAACAGTTTTTATGTCTTATGTGATTTCGGGCGGGTGCTGTGGCCTTGCAGGGTTTTTAATCGCCTGTCGCTTGAGTGGGGCTGGGCCCGGCACTGGCCTCAATCTTGAAATTTTGGCACTCACTGCCGCAGTTGTCGGCGGTAACAGCCTTGGAGGTGGGCGCGGTTCAATCGCCAAAGGCATCATGGGTGCGATTATTGTATTAGTTATGAATAATGGTCTCATCCGTTTGGGTTTTGGCACTGGCACAAATCAAATGGTGTTGGGCCTAATGTTGGCTGCGGCTGTCACACTCGACATTCGTTGGATGAAAAATCGACACAAAGTGCTGAACGAAGTTTATGTGGCACCGATCTATCACCGCATGGGCGAAACCCAATCAGCCACACCAGATTCGGGAACGCCATACGCGCTAAATAATAAAATATCTCAAACCGAATATATAGGACTTGGTGAACTTGAGGGCCCTGAAGATGTGATCTTGGACCGTGATGATCATCTTTATTGCGGCACCCGCCATGGTGAAATTATCCGGTTCTTTGCACCTGAATATAAGAAGTCCGAAGTCTTTGCGCATATTGGCGGCTTCCCTCTTGGTCTTGCTTTTGACAAGGAAGGCGCATTGCTAACATGTGTAGGGGCCATGGGGCTATATAGTGTTTCAAAGGCGGGCGAGGTCAAGCAGCTTTCGGCTGAAACCGCACGCACTTACACGTCTATTGTGGATGATGCGCGGCTGCGCGACCCGAATGATCTTGATGTTGCCTCTGATGGCAAAATTTACTTCACAGATTCGACCACGCGTTACGACGCGCATGACTGGGCACTTGATTCAATTGAGGGCAGGCCAACAGGGCGCTTGCTGGTTTTTGATCCGGCAACAGGTCAAACCAAAACACTTTTGGAAAATTATCGTTACGCCAATGGCGTGTGCTTGGCGCATGACGGCAAGTCGTTGTTCTTTGCCGAAAGCTGGGCCTGTCGCGTGCATCGCTACTGGATCGAGGGGCCAAAAGCGGGAACCGTCGAATGCGTTATTAAAGATATGCCGGGCTACCCTGACAACATCAACCGCGCATCTGACGGAACCTATTGGATGGCATGGCTGGGCATGCGCACGCCCAGTTTTGATTTGGCTTTACGTCATCCCGGTTTTCGCAAGCGCATGACCCGCAGATTGCCCTCTGATGAATGGCTGTTTCCAAATATCAACACGGGCGGTGTTTTAAAATTTGAAGAGCAGGGCAAGATTATCGAAACGCTGGGCGACATGACAGGCACCAGCCACCCGATGGTCACCTCAATGCGCGAACATAAAGGTTATCTCTATGTCGGTGGCATTTTGAATAATCGCATTGGCAGATACAAAATTCCCGGCGCTGATAAAAATTGGACAGGTCCTATTTCCTACTGGGGCAAGCGCCCATGATCTTTGATCCAATCCTTAATTTTTTTCGTGGGCAAGCGGTTACCATTCCGCCGATGGATGGCGCGCTGCGGCCCAATACAATTCTTGACGACGCAAAAATCCTGACCAACATCGAAGCGCCAGATAATCTTGTATGTGCGAATGGAAAACTATTTTTTACATCAGGTGAAAAGCTCTTTGCACTCAACAGCAAAAAGCCACTTGCTAGTTTTTCTTCGTCTATAACTTCTCTGGCCATTACCGAGAACAATATCTTCGCCGTCGGTCTAAACGCAGGACGGATCGAATTCCACAACAGCGATCTATCGGCTCTGGAAGGCTTTAGCTGCCTCGTCGCTTTGGCCTTTAATGGGCCTGATGAACTCTACATCTGCAATGGTTCAGAAGATTTCAAACCAAGCGATTGGGCGTCGGACTTGATGCACAAAAATGCCAGTGGGTCAGTGTGGTGTGTAAACCTGAAATCAGGTCAACGCCGCTGCTTAGCAGAAAATTTAGCGTTTCCTTATGGCGTGGTCATTGACAATGACAATGCGCGGATCATCGTTTCTGAAAGTTGGAAGCACAGGCTGGTTTCAATTCCAATCTCCGGCGGTTCGCCTTCTCCAGTGCTTGCAAAACTTGCTGGCTATCCGGCGAGACTTTCTGCGCGCAGTTCCGGCGGTTACATTCTAAGCTTGTTTGCACCGCGCAATCGCTTGATTGAATTCGTTCTGCTCGAAGATGATTATCGCAACGCTATGATGAGTGAATTTGATAGCCGCTATTGGATTGCGCCTTCGCTTTCGGCCAGCAAAAGTTTTCTTGAACCTCTGCAAAGCGGCGGTGTTAAAACCATGGGCATTCACAAACCATGGTCTCCCACTCGCTCTTATGGACTAGTTGCACTTTTGGATAAAAACTTCGAGCCGACCGATAGCTTTCACAGCCGCGCTAATGGCACGCGCCATGGCATTACCAGTGCCATCGAGTTCAATGGCGGTGTTGCCGCTGCTTCAAAAGGCGGAGATGTGATTATACAGTTTGCATCAGATGGGGAGAAATCATGACAACCATCATCGAAATGCATCAAATCACCAAAGCTTACAGGGGTGTTCCAGCCGTCCGCAACGTGGATTTCACACTCGAACACGGCGAAATCCATGCGCTGCTTGGCGAGAACGGGGCTGGCAAATCAACGCTCACAAAAATCATGGCCGGCGTGGTTGAAGCCAGCTCAGGCCGCATGATCTATCAAGGTCAAGACGTTCAATTTGCAAACCCGTTTGATGCTTTGAATGCCGGCATTGCCATGGTGTTCCAAGAAACCAGTCTCGTACCTTCGATGACGGTAGCCCAGAACATCTATCTCGGAACCGAAGATTTTTTGAATAGGTTGCGAGGGGTCAATATTTCTGCGCAGCAATTTTTACAGTCATTAAATTTTACAGTTGATCCTACAGCAACAGTTGCAACGCTGGGTGCTGCCAAACGCCAAATGGTGGAGATCGCTCGCGCTGTGCATCACAAGGCCAAGGTCATCATCTTTGATGAACCGACTGCCACTCTAACGCCCGAAGAAAAACGCCACTTCTTCGCGCTGATGAAACGTCTCAAAAAAATCGGCGTTTCAATCATTTTCATCACCCACGCTTTGGAAGAAGCAATAGCGCAAGCCGACCGCATTACAATTTTGCGCGATGGTGAATTGGTAGCGACGGGCCCAGTGGTTGATTTTGACCGGGATAAGGTTGTGCGCGCCATGGTGGGCCGTGCACTCTCTAATGAAATTTACAACACCAAGCGGTCAGCCGCACAAATTCGCAAGCGCGGTTCAAAGGTTTTATCGGTGCAGGATATTTCGATGGGCAGTGCCGTGCGCAACAATTCATTTTCGATTTTCGAAGGGCAGATCACTGGTGTGTTTGGGCTCATCGGATCGGGCCGCACGGAAACCTTCAAGATTATTTCTGGAATTTATAAGCGCGATTTCCGGCGAGGCGGGGATATTGAGCTTGACGGTAATCTGGTGCGCTACACTGTGCCAAGTGAGGCCGTAAAAGACCGTATTATCTATGTGACCGAGGACCGCAAACTCGAAGGGTTTTTTGAAACCATGTCGATTGCTGAGAATTTTTATTCTGGCTTGTTGTCCTCTGGGTTGGAAAAGACCGCGATTATCAGCTTTAAAGAAATGCGTAATCTCTCTGCCGAATGGTCAAAGAACCTGAACGTGAAGGCAATCAATGATAATGCCCGTGTGGTTGAACTGTCAGGCGGTAATCAGCAAAAAGTAGTCATTGGCAAGGCGTTAATCCAAGCACCTCGCATTGTGATTTTTGACGAACCCACCAGAGGTGTGGATGTGGGTGCCATCGCTGAAATTCATCAGATTATCAACCGCCTTGCTGATCAAGGCTTGGCTGTTGTGGTGATTTCATCCTACCTGCCTGAAATCATGAACCTCTCAGATCGGATTTTGGTGTGCCGTCAAGGCCGCATTGTTGAAGAAATCACCCCAACCGAAGCAACCGAAGAACGCATCATGTATGCGGCGGTACATTAGCGAGAGCGAAAATGGCAAACACCTCAAATAAACGCGAAAGCTACTATCAGCCGAGCGACACGTGCTTGCTCTTCGTTGATATCCAGAAAATGTTCTGCATTCCGGGCATGGACCCAGCCCACCCTGAGATTGACGCAGATCATTATTTTCATCGCCGCTTAAGGGCCACTGCAATTCCAAACCAAGTGCGCTTGCTAGAAGCTGCGCGGGCTTCCGGTATTCAAGTCATTCACACAATCATTGAAGCGCTCACCGAAGATTGCCGTGATGCATCGCTTGATCATAAACTGTCAGATATTTTAGTGCCTAAAGATCATCCACTCGCACCGCCGATTGACGAATTAAAACCAATCAAAAATGAAATTGTACTTCCCAAAACGTCATCGGGTGTTTTCAATTCAACCAACATTGATTACGTTCTGCGCAATTTGAATATTCGTAATTTGATTGTTGCAGGTGTTGTCACTGATCAATGCGTGGATATGGCAGTGCGTGATGGAGCAGACCGTGGGTTTATGGTGAGTGTGCCTGAGGACGCTTGCGCCACGTATACGCAAGAACGCCATGATGCAGCATTACGAGCCTTTGGAGGATATTGCTGGGTCACTAAAACCGATACGGTGGTCAACCGATTGAACGCAGCGGATAATAGATCGTGACAGCGAAATCTGATCCACTCATAACTTTCGTTACAACTGATTATGCTGGCATCACTAGAGGGCGCTCCGTTGCTGCATCAACTTATAAGTCAGGGCATGGCAAAACTTTGGGCTGGGTTCCAGCGAATATTTCACTTACACCTTTTGATCTAATCGCTGATCCTAATCCTTGGGGTTCTGTGGGTGATGTGCGCTTGCTGCCGGATGATAATGCTCATTTCAAATGCCACATAGAAGGTTCGCAAACACCACTCAATATAATTATGAGTGACATTGTTGATTTGGACGGCAAGCCTTGGGCCTGTTGCCCGCGCAATATTTTAAAATCAGCTTTGGCCGATTTTGAATCGGAAACGGGTCTATCGCTTGTCACCACCTTTGAACATGAGTTTCAACTCTTCAATACGGGTTGGTCTTCAGTTCCGTCTTTTTCATTGCAAGCCTTGCGACAAGCCGATCCGTTTGGCCCTCAACTAATGGCAGCTTTGCGTGAAGCGGGTGCCGAGCCTGAGGTCTTCATTGCTGAATATGGCAGAGACCAATTTGAAGTCACTATGGCTCCATCGGGTGGTGTGGTTGCAGCAGATCGTGCAGTGCTTTTGCGAGAAGTCGTGCGCGAACTTTCACGCAACCTTGGTTGGCGCAGTTCCTTTGCACCCAAAACTTCAGTTGATAGTGTGGGCAACGGAGTTCACATCCATTTTTCATTCAAGAATAAAAAGGGAAAGCCCATCACTTATGACGAAGTCCAGCCGGGAAACGTTTCGGCGGTTGCGGGATCATTCGTAGCGGGTATCATCAAACATCTACTAACTCTTGTTGCGTTTACCGCGCCAAGCCCCATCTCCTATTTACGCCTCAAACCGCATAATTGGAGCTCAAGTTACACATGGTTTGGTGATCGCGACAGGGAGGCGAGCTTACGCATTTGCCCGGTTAACCGCGTTGGCAAATCTGATCCTGCAAAGTCTTTCAACATTGAATATCGCCCCGCTGATGCTTGTGCCTCACCGCATTTAGCCTTGGCCGTGTTGGTGCGCGCTGGACTTTCAGGAATTCAAAGCCAGCTTCCGCCAGCGCCGCTTTTCTCAGGCGATCCAGAATTATTATCCGCCGAAGATAGAAAAAAACGCGGCCTCCACCGCCTGCCGACAACTCTATCTGAAGCGTTGAACAATCTGAAGACTAATTTGGAATTTGCAACGTGGTTTGATCCGCTGACAATCGAGGCCTACATCGGCATGAAACGCAAAGAGCTAGAATTCGCTGGTGATAATTTGGATGACACATTGTGTCAGCGATACGCGGCAATCTATTGATCTACCGCATGCGTATAGGATATAACATATCCCAACATTAGATACCGATTTCATTTTGCATCTATCCTTCTCATGCCATCCTTGCCCCCCGAAAGATTGTGGTCATGGGCACTTTCAAAGAAACGCTATTTATTGCATAACGCAAATGCCAAAACCCAACCTGACATCCATAAACACACTGTGCTCGGAGCCTTGTTATGACTTTTAATCACCAGGATTTTTTTGCAAGCGAACTAGATCAATTGCGTCAAGAAGGTCGCTATAGGGTATTCGCAGAATTGGAACGTAAAGTCGGCCATTTCCCGCAGGCCCGTCGCTATAAGGATGGTGCAACACAGGATGTGACCATCTGGTGCGCCAATGATTATCTTGGCATGGGGCAGCATCCAAAAGTCATCGAAGCAACGTGCGATGCTCTGCGCGCATATGGTGCAGGTGCAGGCGGTACACGTAACATTTCAGGCAACAGTCACGAGCATGTTCTTCTCGAAGAGGAGCTAGCTGATCTGCATGGCAAAGAACAAGCGCTGCTCTTTACGTCGGGTTACATTTCGAACTGGGCGGCTTTGAGCGCTCTTGGCGGCGGCATTCCTAATTGTGTCATTTTGTCTGATGCAGGCAACCATGCTTCGATGATTGAGGGTATTCGCCACAGTCGCGCCGAACGCCGCATTTTCAAGCACAATGACTTGGTGGATTTGGAAAAGCACTTGAAAGAGATCCCGGCGGATCGCCCAAAACTTATAGCATTCGAATCGGTTTATTCGATGGACGGTGACATTGGTAACATCAGAGGCATTTGCGATTTGGCTGATAAATATGGTGCCATGACTTATCTCGATGAAGTTCATGCCGTTGGCATGTATGGCCCACGTGGTGGTGGCATTGCCGAACGTGAAGGCCTGATGGACCGGATCACCGTGATTGAAGCCACACTCGGCAAGGCTTACGGAGTAGTCGGCGGTTATATTGCTGCATCAAAAGCCCTTTGTGATTATGTGCGCAGCTTTTCATCGGGCTTTATTTTTACAACGGCTCTTCCTCCCGCCATCGCTGCAGGTGCTCGCACAGCAGTGCGTCATTTGAAAGAAAGTGAAATAGAGCGCATGCGCCACCGCCGCGCCGTGAGCAAGGTTCGGGCATCTCTCAAAGCCATTGGCATTCCGATGATGGATAATGAAAGCCACATCATACCTGTGATGGTGGGCAATGCCGCAAAATGCAAAATGATCAGTGATGTTTTGATGGATAGTTATGGTATCTATATTCAACCGATTAACTATCCGACTGTTCCGAAGGGCACAGAGCGACTGCGCATCACGCCGTCACCTTTTCACACAGATGAAGACATTGCAAAACTCACCAAGGCACTGTCTGACCTTTGGAGCCATTGTGCATTGAGTCGTGCCGTTGCCTAAAATATGCTAGGAATGGCAGGAATGGATATTATCCGTATAGGGACAAGAGGCTCTCCTCTCGCTTTGGCGCAAGCCCATGAAACCAGACTTCGGTTGATGCACGCGCATGGACTTGCGGAAAACCAGTTTGAAATCGTTGTAATCAGCACAACAGGCGACCGCATTCTCAATCAACCTTTTGCTGAAATTGGCGGTAAAGGACTCTTCACTTTAGAGATTGAAGAGGCTTTGTTGGCCGAAACAATCGACCTTGCTGTGCACTCAATGAAAGACATGCCCGCTACTTTGCCAGGAGGTTTGGCTTTTGCGGCAAATTTGCCTCGCGAAGATGCGCGAGATGCCTTTGTAAGTTTGACTGCGAAAACCTTGCGAGACTTACCACAGGGTGCCGTTCTTGGTTCTTCCTCAGTGCGCCGCAATGCGCAGGCCTTACGGATCAGGCCCGATCTTCAATCTGTGCAGTTTCGCGGCAATGTGCAAACACGCATGCGCAAACTAGCTGACGGCGTGGCAGTTGGCACATTTCTAGCCGTGGCAGGTCTCAATCGTTTGGGGCTATCGCAACACATCAGCGCCATTATGGAAATGGACGAAATGTTACCCGCTGTCGCTCAAGGGGCCATCGGAATTGAAATTAAAACCAGTAACCACCGCGCCCGCAGCCTTGTCGAAGCCATTCATCATGATACGACGGGAATAGCGATTACCTGCGAACGCGCCTTTCTTGCCAAACTTGAAGGCTCATGCCGCACGCCGATTGCCGGATATGCGACGATTTCTGGCGGCACTCTATCGTTCCGAGGGCAGATACTATCGCTTGATGGCAAGCAGAGTTCAGAAGTTACCCTCTCGGGGACAATAGAAGATGCTCAGAAAATTGGATATGAAGCTGCCGTTCGGGCGGTTGCGCAACAAACTGTGCAAGCTTAATACTATTTAGCTTTCATGACGGGCAAATAGCTTGCTCCGTTCTCACAAATAAAGCCCCAAAGCGAAACTGCGGATGGTAGTAAATACTTTTTCCTATTGCGAACGATGTGCCACTTCCGAATAACAGGAGTTCCCTCAACGCGCAAAATCGCTTGGCGGCCTTCTTCAATTTCATGAGCCACAGTGTGGTAAGATAAAAACGAAATACCAAGCCCTGCCATCACTGCCTGTTTGATTGTTTCATTTGAACTGATTTCCATGCCGGGTTTCGGCACTGCACCAATTTCAGACAGGATGCGCTCGGCCAAAATCCGTGTGCCCGAACCTGGCTCGCGAATCAGAAAAACCTGATCGAATAATCTGCTTGCTGATACTGATCGTTTTCGCGCGAGGGGATGATCAGGTGCTGCGATAACAACATGAGGGTGAAGACCAATTTCTTCTTGTTCAACTTCAATGTCCTTGGGCGGCCTGCCAAGCAATGCCATGACCAAAGTGAAATCTGCAAGGCCCGCAAGAATTTCTTCACGGTTACCTACCTTTAGAGTTATATTAATTTTGGGATGAAGAGACTGAAAGGCCCGAAGCAAAAAAGGCGCAAAGTATTTCGCGGTGCTCACGACTCCAAAATTTATTTGGCCACCAATACCACCGCGTAACAGACCTGTAACCTCACTCAACTCATCGAGAATCGCAGCAATCTGCGATTCTGCCAGAATAACTTCTCGTCCTGCTTGGGTGGGTTTGAAGCCTTGTTCGGTGCGCTCGAACAACTTGATTCCAAGTTCTTCTTCCAGTTGCTTCAGCGTGATGGATATGGCCGATGCCGAAAGATTAAGGCGCTCAGCTGCCGCTGTCACAGTGCCAAGTTCTGCAACACGGGCCACGGCACGAAGTTGTTTGAGGGTTAAGTTCTTCATTTAATAAAACTCAATGAAGCTTGCACTTAATTTTACTTAATTGTCATCTGGGCGGAAGGTCGCACAAGAGTGGTTTAAAATAAAAAATTGGAACTATCGCTTATGGGAATTCTAACGCTAACCGAATTTCTGGCAGACAAGAGCGCAGCCTCAAAACAGGCAGCGGATTTGGCTGCCACTGTGGCGTTAATTGCAACAGCTGAGGCATCTGTTGCTGCTGCAGTGGCTGATGGTGAAACCAATTCGAAATTCGCTGACGAGGGCGAGACCAATATCCAAGGCGAAGTTCAGAAATATCTAGATGTATTTGCTCACAACGCGTTCCTTGCAGCCGCGCGCCAATCACCTGTTGCGTGTTTGGTTTCTGAAGAAGAGGATTTGCCGCTTGAACTTTCGGCGGATGGCACACTAGCTCTCGCAATTGATCCGCTTGATGGCTCGTCAAATATTGGCATCAATTCTCCGATCGGAACCATATTCGGAATCTATCCAGTTGTTTCCGGTGAAATATCGGCGAACTTTTTACGTAAGGGTCGGGAACTCATTGCAGCAGGTTATTTAATTTACGGTGCGCGCACCGAGTTTGTCGTGTCTCTGGGCGGAACTCCAAAAGTTTTTGCGCTCGAGGTATCGCGCACCAAATGGTTTTTTGTGAGAGACGGCGTTATCGCGAATTCCGCCTGTGAATTTGCGATCAACATGTCGAATTATCGTTTTTGGTCGGAACGTGAACGCAGGTTTGTCGATCAATGTCTCGACGGCAAAGTCGGACCATAAGCGGTGGATTATAACATGCGCTGGCTCGCGGCGTTGGCAGGTGAAACCCACCGGATTTTTGCCCGTGGTGGCATTTTCTTTTATCCGGCTGATCAACGCAAAGGCTATGAGCGCGGCCGTATGCGCTATGTTTATGAATGCGCGCCAATTGCTTACCTTGTTGAAAAAGCTGGCGGTGTGGCCAATGACGGCGAAACACCAATTCTCGATCTTGTACCTCAAACCTTGCATGGCCGCTGTCCCTTATGTTTCGGTTCGGCTGCACAAATGACTTTGTTTGCCGACGCTAAAATTTCAAGTGAACGCCAATATTCTCCGCTGTTTTCAAAACGCGGGCTTTTCAGGAGCGGTGTCTAATATGTCAATCAAACATCCCGTAATCTCGGTCATAGGATCTTCAGGTGCGGGAACCACAACAGTCAAACACGTCTTTGATCAAATCTTCCGCCGTGAACACATCAAAGCCGTTTTCGTTGAAGGAGATTCTTTCCACCGCTTTGATCGCGCTGGCATGAAAGACAGGATCGCTCAGGCCACGATTGATGGCAATAATCACATGAGTCATTTTGGCCCAGAAGAAAATTTGCTTGAAGACCTGCAAAATCTTTTCATAACTTACGGAAAAGCTGGAGACGGCAAGCGTCGCTTCTATATCCACGACCAGAGAGAAGCCGATGAGCACGGCGCAAAGTCTGGCACATTTACAGAGTGGCAAGACATTCCCGCAGATACCGATGTAATGCTGTATGAAGGATTGCATGGGGCTTATGTTGGTGAAAAAGTTAATCTGCCAAAGCATTCTGACCTCAGAATCGGCGTGGTTCCCGTCATTAGTTTAGAATGGACGCAAAAAATCCACCGCGACAAATCCCAGCGCGGCTATTCAACTGAAGCCGTAATGGATACCATTCTGCGCCGGATGCCGGATTATGTGCGTCAAAATCATATTCAAGGGCGAAGACATTACGCGCCTACCTGCGAATGAAATAGTGAAACGCGGATTGGCGCTGGTACCCGAGGGGCGAAGGTTGTTTCCCTCGCTTTCTATTGAAGAGAACTTAATTCTCGACGGCAAAGTAGCAAGGGCAGGGCAATGGAATC
>JAYVPZ010000402.1:0-4456 GCA_043757105.1 Aestuariivirga sp.
ATGAAAATGAAACTTATGGCAACGGCTGCCGCAGCATTGTTCTTGCTCGCTAGCCCAAGCTATGCTGATGAAGCCGCAGCAAAGAAATGGATCGACTCAGAATTTCAACCGTCAACGCTTTCAACTGATGATCAGATGAAAGAAATGCAATGGTTCATCAAAGCTGCTGAACCATTCAAGGGTATGGAAATTAACGTGCTGTCTGAATCGATTCCGACACATCAATATGAATCTGATGTTTTGACTAAAGCATTTTTCGAAATCACTGGCATCAAGGTCAACCACCAAATTCTCGGTGAAGGCGAAGTTGTACAAGCTGTTCAAACTCAGATGCAAACTAACCGAAACCTTTATGATGGTTACATCAACGACTCCGATTTGATCGGCACACATTCGCGTTTGCAAAGTGCAATCAATTTGACCGACTGGATGGCTGGTGATGGCAAAGACGTAACCAACCCTGGTCTTGATCTGCCAGACTTCATGGGCTTGAAATTTACCACAGGCCCAGACGGCAAATTGTGGCAGTTACCTGACCAACAATTCGCAAATCTTTATTGGTTCCGCGCTGACTGGTTTGCCCGTGCCGACCTCAAGGAAAAATTCAAAGCAAAATATGGCTATGAACTTGGCGTACCAGTCAACTGGTCTGCTTATGAAGACATTGCGCAGTTCTTTACAGAAGATGTGAAAGAAATTGATGGCGTAAAAATCTATGGTCACATGGACTACGGCAAACGCGCTCCCGATCTTGGCTGGCGCATGACCGATGCTTGGCTATCAATGGCTGGTGAAGCCGACGTTGGCCAACCAAACGGTCGCCCAGTTGATGAATGGGGCATTCGCATGGAAAAAGATTCATGCAATCCATCGGGCGCTTCAGTGTCTCGTGGTGGCGGTGCCAACTCACCAGCTGCGGTTTATGCCGTGTCAAAGTGGGATGAATGGCTGCGCAAATATGCTCCTCCATCTGCAGCAGACATGGATTTCTATCAATCCTTGCCAGCTTTGAGCTCCGGTAACGTGGCCCAGCAAATCTTCTGGTACACAGCGTTTACAGCATCAATGGTTGCCCCAAAGAAAGATGGCAACAACACAGTTGATGATGCAGGCAAACCATTATGGCGCATGGCTCCATCGCCACATGGCCCATATTGGAAAGAAGGCTCGCAACGCGGTTATCAAGACGTGGGTTCGTGGACATTGTTTAACTCCACACCTATGGCAGCCCGCAAAGCAGCTTGGCTTTATGCGCAATTTGTTGACTCCAAAACAGTTGACGTGAAAAAGAGCGATGTTGGTCTCACTTTCATCCGCGATTCAACTGTGCGTCACAAGCACTTCACTGACCGCGCTCCAAACTTAGGTGGATTGATTGAGTTCTATCGCTCGAAAGATCGTGTAGCTTGGTCACCAACTGGCATCAACGTTCCAGATTATCCAAAGCTTGCTCAGTTGTTCTGGGAAAACATTGGTGACATCAACTCTGGCGCATTCACAGCTCAACAAGCGATGGATCGTTTGGCTGAACAAATGGACACTGTTATGGGACGTATGGAAGCGGCGGATAAAGCCAACCACACCTACCATGATTGCGGCCCACGTCTGGCTGAAAAGAAAGATCCTGCGACAATGCTGAGCAAGGATCATGCGCCATGGGCCAAGCTCGACAATGAAAAACCAATGGGCGAAACCATCGCCTATGACGAATTGATCAAGCGTTGGTCAACACAATAACAAAGTCGAACGTCTCCTCCCCGTGACGTAGCCGAGGTGTCTAAAGTCACACACCTCGGCAATTTTATCAGCACTTCTTGTTTTTAAGGTAATGCTCAGCGCCATGTCGCTCGAACTTCAAAATATTGTGAAACGCGTGGGTGCCGACACCCACATCTATGAAACCTCGCTGAAGCTTGAGCCACGTAGTTTCAATATTCTTCTTGGCACAACGCTGGCAGGCAAGACCACTTTGATGCAGCTGATGGCAGGCATTCAAAAACCATCAAGCGGCAAGATTTTTTTCAATGGCCAAGATGTAACAGGCGCTGCTGTTCAAAAGCGCAATGTTTCCATGGTCTATCAACAATTCATCAACTATCCGAATTTCAATGTTTACGACAACATCGCATCACCCTTGCGCGTTGCTGGTATGGACGCAGCAGAAATTGAACGGCGTGTTGGGCAAGCTGCGGAGCTATTGCGATTAGGCCCTATGTTGAAGCGCAAACCATCAGAACTTTCTGGCGGTCAACAGCAGCGCACCGCTATTGCCCGCGCATTGGTCAAAGATAGTGATTTGATTTTGCTTGATGAACCGCTTGCCAATCTGGATTACAAACTGCGCGAAGAACTGCGCGACGAATTGCCAAAGCTGTTTGCAGATCGCGATGCCATTGTTGTTTATGCAACGACAGAACCAAATGAAGCGCTTTTGTTTGGTGGCTTTACAGCGACGATGAGTGAAGGCCGCGTCACTCAATTTGGGCCAACCTCTTCGACCTACCGCAAACCGCAAGACTTAACGACAGCGCAGGTGTTCTCCGAACCACCAATGAACACAGCCAAGATTGAGAAGCGTGGAAAAAATATCATCATATTTGGCAATCAAAAATGGGCTGTGGGGCAGGCGGGGTCAAAACTCCCAGATGGTCAATATACAATCGGCGTTAGACCCTACAACGTTTCTCCAACCAAAAGGGCAAATACCCTTGGTAGCTTCGAGGGACATGTTTTGGTTACAGAAATTTCAGGATCAGAAAGCGTGATCCATACCAGCATTGATAATAGCACTTGGATTTCACAATCTCACGGCGTTCATGCTATGCCAATTGGTTCAACTGCAAAACTTTATGTCGATTTGGATCAAGCTATGTTCTTCGATGCCAATAACAGGCTGGTGTCATAATGGCCAAAATTTCAATTGACAATCTGCGCCATTCCTATTTGCCAAATCCAAATCCGGCAAGTGACGAAGATTACGTTCTGAAAAAACTTTCAATCGATTGGGCCGATGGTGGCGCTTATGCATTGCTGGGCCCATCCGGCTGCGGAAAGACCACATTGCTGAATTTGATTTCGGGATTGCTGGTTCCGACAGAAGGAAAAATTCTATTTGATGGAGTGGATGTTTCAAGAGCCAGCCCCGAAGCCCGCAACATCGCCCAAGTATTCCAGTTCCCAGTGATCTACGATACGATGACGGTTTACGACAATCTGGCTTTCCCGCTGCGCAATCGCGGCATATCCGAAAGTGCCATCGATCCGCGCGTTAAAGAAATTGCAGGCATGTTGGATTTAACCTCGACACTGCATAAACGCGCCGCTGGTTTGACGGCAGACGGCAAACAAAAAATATCATTAGGCCGTGGCCTCGTTCGCGCTGATGTGTCAGCCATTATGTTTGATGAACCTTTGACAGTGATCGACCCACATTTGAAATGGCAATTGCGCTCAAAATTGAAAGAACTGCACCAACGCACCAAACGCACCATGATCTATGTGACGCATGATCAAACCGAAGCGCTGACGTTTGCAGATCAAGTGGTGGTCATGAACAATGGTGAGATCGTGCAGATCGGCACACCCATTGAGCTGTTCGAAAAACCCCATCATATTTTTGTTGGTCACTTTATTGGTTCGCCCGGCATGAATGTTTTGCCTTGTGAGGTGAAAGCCGGCAAGGCCACTTTTGCGGGCCAAGTCATTAAAACGGCGAATACGCATAAAGGAAACGGCAAAACTGAAATTGGTGTTCGCCCCGAGTTCGTCAGCTTCGCCAAAAAGGGCATTGCAGCAGAGATCGTCAAGGTCGCAGACGCCGGCCGTTTCCGCATCGTCGAAACCCGCGCGGCTGGATCATCAATCAAATTGCTCGTTCCTGAACACCAGCAAGTGCCCACAGGACAAGTAAACTTGAGCTTTGATGCTGACCACACGCAAATCTATGCCGATGGTTGGATCGCGGGAGCCAAATCATGAGTGCCAAAACCGTCAACAACAAAGCGTGGTGGCTGGTATTGCCCGTTTTTATTATGGTTGCCTTCAATGCTCTCATTCCCTTGATGACGGTTGTGAATTATTCCGTGCAAGAAACGTTTGGCGACAATGTATTTTCGTGGGCGGGTGTGCGCTGGTTTCAACAGGTTCTGCAATCTGATCGTTTTCACGGAGCTCTTGGGCGGCAACTTCTATTCAGCGGATTGGTTCTGCTGATTGAAATTCCCTTGGGGCTTTTTGTGGCGCTTAACATGCCCAAAAAAGGTATGTGGGTTTCCGTTTGCCTGGTGCTCATGTCGCTTCCACTGCTCATTCCATGGAACGTTGTGGGTTCAATGTGGAACATCATGGCGCTTCCAGATATTGGTCTGCTTGGCAAAGCCATCAACAGTTTGGGCATTACCTATAACTACACGCGCCAACCTTTTGCCGCATGGTGCACTTTGATCTTGATGGATGT
>JAYVPZ010000403.1:0-4433 GCA_043757105.1 Aestuariivirga sp.
CCATATTTTTTGACTATATTCTTGAGTTCTACAGATGCCATTTTATGCCTGTTTCATTTTAAGGTGTTTGCAGTGATTGAAGTTTTTTGTTCCATTGCGAAACCGTGGGCCAAAGCTCGCGGTAGACATCAAGGATTTGACCATAACGCTTGTGTTGCTTTGTGCGCGGGCGGAAAGTTTTTGAGGGCTTGCCTGTCATTTTCGCAGACGCGTCTGGAATCGACTTAAACCACCCAGCTCCCTTGGCCGCTGCGCATGCAGCACCGAGTGACGAAGCCTCCACCGTTTCCAGTCGCTTCACATCACGCCCAGATGCATCCGCTAGAATTTGACACCAAAGATCAGACTTTGCACCGCCGCCAATGGCTACATAGTGTTGAATCGTTTCTGTGGCGGCTTCAACTTTTTGCGTGGCCACCACTTGTTCAAGGGTTAGGCCTTCAATAATCGCACGGTAAATATCGCCACGATTATGTGAAGGGCCAATACCAGCTATAACGCCACGCGCCGATGAATCCCAATAGGGAGTCATGACACCCGACCAGTATGGAACCAGCATCAAGCCTTTTGCACCGATAGGGGATTGCTCGGCGACCGTTTCAAGCTGGTCGAATATTTTGGGATTTGCATTTGCATCAACCCGAAATAAATTCTCAACCGCCCAGTTCAAAAGAAAAGTACCCGACCTCAGACACGTTTCATAAATATACCCTTCTTCGGCAATGGCGGTCATGGTGCGGAAGGCTAAATTGTGTTTGTAGTCTTTTCCATAATTTCCTGACACGACCGCTGTGCCAAGATTGACATAGGCGCGGCCTTTCACAAACACATTGGTGCCTGTACCTGCGCATTGACCATCACCACCACCAGCCACGACCAAGGTTCCGGCTCTAAGTCCTGTGACTTTTGCAGCAGCGGATGTAACCTCTCCAATGACTTCGCCAGGGCGCGAAAGCTTTGGCAGTTGATCTTCGGTCAATCCTACCGACGATAAAAGAGTTTCCGACCACCGCATCTTGGCCATATCTAACATGCCCATGGGGTCTGCTGAACCTGTTGAGCTATTCCATTCGCCGCTCAAAAAATGCGCGACCACGCCATGCACTTCTGCTGTCTTATGCACACGTTTCCACATGGCGGGCATGTTCTTTTGAAACCAAGCGCAACGCATGAGGCATGCAATGACATCTAATGGTTTTCCAGAAATGCGGTGGATAGATTCTGCGCCCAGCTTTGCATCCATGTCAGATAGAATCGAAGTCGCACGCTCGTCTAGCCATAATGTGCCGGGCCTTAACGCCTTACCATTACGATCAAACTGGGCAAAGGACTCGCGCTGGCTGGAAATAGCGATAGCCGCAACGCGGTCAGCCGAAATTTTTTTCGTCAGTTGCCTGAGCGCCTTGGCGGCTGCACCTGTCCAATCGCTCGCCTCTTGTTCATACCAACCAGGTTTTGGGTTGCCAATGGCAATTGCTGCGCGCGCTTCGGCCACTACACGACCAAGCCTATCCCAAGCAATGGCTTTGGTGGCCGTTGTGGAAGAATCAAGCCCGATGACAAGGTCTGGTTTCATGATTGGTTTCTAAAAAATATGGAGGCAGGCAAAACCTGCCTCCACTGTTCTTTCAAGAATTACAGAGAAGCGTCTGTAACAGCTTTGTCGATTTGCATAGCAATCGCATCCATGCACTTCTTGGCATCGCCGCCGAAATCCTGGCCCGTGAGCAATTTGCCCAAGTTCACCGGAATTTCGTTGTTCGAGAAGCCAGCCCACAACGGCATATCTGGCTCGGAGGCCATGTCATTGTTGATGGTTTCAAGAACAACTGGCAAATGCCGTGTTGTGCCGGGGCCAACAACTTCCTTGGCTTTCACGCGTGGATCGGCAAATGACGATATCCGCATTGGCGCAAAACCACCGCCCAATGTGCAACGTGTCATCACATCCTTTGAACATGCCCATTGCATGAATATCCATGCTGCATCGATGTTCTTAGAATATTTAGACAACGCCAAGATCGAACCACCTTGGTGACCAGCATTCGGAATTTCTCCAAAGCCAGCATCAGCAGCAGCTCGGTAAGCTGGGCCACGGATTGGACGTTTTGCTTCAATAAGACCTTTAACCTTAGAATCAGCGGCATCCATACCTGGCATGAATTCATCCCAGCTATTAACAAGTGCTACTTGCCCCGATTGCAACATTGCGAATTGACCATCCCATGTTGAGTTGGTCGATTCTGGTGGGGAGTTCTTGAGCAACTCTTGGTAAAACTGAAGACCTTTGACACCGGCTTCATCATTGCCCGAGAACTTCTTGTCTTTCGTGAAGATCGAGCCACCTGAGTTCCAGACAACTTGTGTCCAATCGCATTCTAGCGAGTAGTGGCCAGACTTGGCTTGAAGACCAGTGCCATACATGCCATTGGCTTTTTCGGCTTCAGTAATCATCTTAACAGCGGCCAAGAATTCGTCAGGTGTATTTGGCGGAGCAATTTTGTGCTTTTCCAAAATGTCCTTGCGGTACATGGTTGTCATGATTGGAATGTCAAATGGGATACCCGCCCATTTACCATTGTATACTGCAAGACCATCGACCAATGGTTTGGAAAAATCTTCCCAGTCCATGTCAGGCATGGCCAAGTTTGGTTTGTCTTTATAGTAGGCGATGGGGTCAATCGTGTCTTGGGCAAATGTTGCCACCCATGATTGATCAAGATAGTAGAGGTCGTAAGAACCAAGTTGGCCTTGAACGTCTTGTGTGGCTTTGGCCAAAACCTGTTCCAACGGAACAATTTCGATTTCAACTTCAATGCCTGTTGCAGCGGTGAATTCACCCTTCAGCTTATCAAGCACCACGGTTGGTGGTGTCGCTTCTGAAGTGTAGCGGATCTTTGTACCTTTGAATGGTGCTGAAACATCCTTCAACCATTTGGCCATATCACCTTCTGCCGCGTAAGCAGCATCACCGGACAAGCTAATGCCACGGTCACGGCGTGTATTACCAAGAAGACCGAGGTTAAAAGCTGAGAAACCGACGCCAGCAAGGCCCGCCTTCTTCAGGAATGAACGCTTTGATATCCGGCGCGCCGAAAAGTCATTTGCCAAATCAATGATGTGGGTTTTTTTATCATGTTCTCTAAAACTCATAGTTTCCTCCAATTGTTTTTATGTTGATCGATTTCTTAGAATTCTCGTTCGCTGCCTTCACTCCTTCAGGGAGCCGAGGGTGAGGCCGCGAACCAGATGGCGTTGCACCAGCAATATAAATATAAATCCGGGGATCATAGCCGCTGTACCCAGCGCTGTGATGAAGCCCCATTCATTGCCAGTGGAAGTAACAAATGTCTGAATTTTAACAGGCACCGTTCGAATGTCGCTTGTAAGAAAAAGCGCCAGAAGAAATTCTGTCCATGAAAATACGAAACACAAAACCGCAGCGGCAGCGACGCCACCTTTTGCCATTGGCAAAACAATTTTGCGGAATGTTTCCCAACGCGTCGCCCCGTCAATCATCGCGGCTTCATCAACATCTTTTGGAACATCATCAAAGAAAGATTTGAGAAGTAGCACAGCGATAGGCAGGTTCATCAACGCATAAATTAACATCAGGCCAAGCCAGCCCAGATAATAGTTATCGGTGTCGCGCATGCCCAACCATTTATAAGTTATGACAAGTGGAAATATGATTGCAATTGGCGGCATAAATCGTTGGCCCAACACCCAATTGAGAAAAGCGTCGCGCCCACGAAACGCCATGCGAGAAAGTGCATAAGCCGCTGGAATCGCAACCATCATGGTTACTGCCGTTGCCCCCATAGAGACAACTAAACTATCAAGAATCGACGAACGCGAGTCGTAAGCCTCGGTTCCGGCAACGCCCATTCCAAGACCGGCATCAATTGCCAGCTGCGATCGTGAATAACCCAGCATGGTGACTGCATAGTTTATCGTCGTGGGGATGAAATCAAACCAAACAACGCGGTCTTTGTCGAACACCGCAGAGATTGGCTTAATTGATGTGAGTGCCCACCAAAAAATTGGAAACATAAAAATTGCGGTCACAAAAGCAGCAAGTGCATCGCGGGCAATCTGCCATGGGCGGGAAAGTTCCATTACAGTTTCACCTTGAAAATGCGCATGAAGAGGGTGGAAGTTACGATGACAAGGACCAGTGTTAAGATTGCAACTGCGGAAGCCAGTGGATAATCCGAGTTTCCAAAATAGATCCGGCCCGCATAGCTTGTGAGTGTTTCAGTGGCTGTGCCGGGGCCTGAATCAGTCATCACTTTAATATAGTCAAAGGCGCGGAGCAGATCGACACCTCGAATGAGAACTGCAATCGCGATAACCTTAGACATCATCGGCAAGGTGAGTTTGAAAAATGCCTGCACGGGCGTTGCACCATCTATGGCAGCGGCCTCAAAAGG
>JAYVPZ010000404.1:0-4431 GCA_043757105.1 Aestuariivirga sp.
CCTACAGCAATGCACGACAAATCACCCTCTTGGCAATCGAGGCGTTTCTGCAATTGCTCAGTTCGAAGTTGTGTTAGCCGAGATAAGCACTGATTATAGATCATTGGCTGCGCTGAGCCACCTGCTTCGCCTGCCGCTTCCAATGCGCATTCCGCATCGCGAAACGCCAACCACGAGCGTTGGGCTTTCAGCAAGCCTGCTTTTGCCACTGGGATTTTTGCATAGTAGGTTTTCAGATCGGAATAAGTTTGGTTTAATCCCGCATCATCTTTCTTGAACTGGTATCCCGCACAGTAAGTCATATCCGATTGCGTAACAGGGTTATCGCACCCGTCTGCGAGTGCTAGACTTGGCGCAATTATCCAAAGGCAAACTCCAACAGCCCAAATTGATTTCATCAACAAGAATCCTTTAAAGCAAGTACACTACCAAAAGCGCTAGGTTTGGCTAGAACAGATACAGATGAACCAAGCCTTGCTAGATTTCGTTCAAAGACAAACTTTTAAAAAGGTCAGACCCATGCAAATTGCTCAACAACTTTCATATCTCATTTCAACACTGATAATGATCACGTTGGGTTACCATTCGGCCAATGCTGAAATCAAATTCAAACCCATCCCCACCCAATATATTGCGGCACTCGGATCAAAGTATGCAAAGTCAGGCGATGATGCTCAAATTTGGGGCCTTTGGTCGGTTGACCCAGGCCCGCGCGGGGTTCGCCTTTCCAACTATGGAAATCTGAAATCCAATAACGGTGTTACGCCAGCAAACTGGACGTTCAATCAATCCGATTGGTGGCTTGAGGAGCATGGCCTCATTATGGAAAAGCCCGTCTTTCCAATCGTGCCGGGTAAATACGTAGTAACAGGCGGTCGCAGCGCTCAAGCCATTCTCACAGTAGAACCCAAAGGCACGGACGGCAAGCAGCGTTGGGCGCTCAACAATGGTGCATCACTTTATGACGTAACCCACCTCGGTTGCCGCGCCGCCAACTACACGCCAGCTACGGCCAATTCATGCTCCCCCGAACACGCCGACCAAGAAAACTTCCCAGTATTCCCCGGAGCCGAAATGCCGTCTGTGGGAGGCTGCAATAAGCAGGATTATCAGGTGTTGATTGTGTTGGGAATGATGGTGGAGCAGTAATCAGTGTACAGGGGCTTGACGTTTATGAGTTCCTCCCATAACTACATGACGATGAACTCAATCCTTATCGTCGTCCGTCTGCGCATCACCTCTGGGGGTTAACCTCCGGGAGATAAGGTGTTGCGCGGAAAACAGGCTCCTCTTAGGGGCCTTTTTTATTGGGCGGATTGGAGATAGAGAAACGTGGGAAGAGGACGAGTCGATGGCTGAAGATATGATAATGACGGGTGCCGAAATGGTTTTGCGCGCCTTGGCCGAACATGGCGTGAAGAATGTGTTTGGTTATCCCGGCGGCGCGGTTCTGCCAATTTATGACGAATTCTTCCAGCAAGATAAAGTGAAGCATATCCTTGTGCGCCACGAGCAGGGAGCCACCCACATGGCTGAGGGCTATGCCCGCTCAACAGGCCTGTGTGGCGTTGCTCTCGCCACCTCGGGCCCCGGTGCCACCAATTGTGTGACGGGTCTCATGGACGCGCTGGCCGACTCTATCCCTATGGTATTGCTGACGGGTCAGGTGCCTACGCATTTGATCGGCTCAGACGCGTTTCAAGAATGCGATACCGTTGGCATAACCCGCCCCTGCACCAAGCAAAACTGGCTGGTGAAAGACGTAAATGATCTCGCTCGGATTATCCATGAGGCATTTTACGTTGCCATGACAGGCCGTCCCGGCCCTGTAGTTGTTGATATTCCGAAAGACGTTCAATTCGCCAAAGGTAAATATTCATCCAAAAAAGATGTGATCGTAAAATCATATCAACCCAAAACCCAGCCAGATGCGTCCGCCATTGAAGCCGCTATTGCTTTAATCGCCACAGCCAAAAAGCCGCTTTTCTATACTGGCGGCGGCGTGATCAATTCCGGCCCCAAGGCCTCCAAACTGCTGCGTGAATTTGTAGAACTGACGGGCATTCCCATCACTTCGACGTTGATGGGCCTTGGCGCTTACCCAGCATCCGGAAAAGAATGGCTGGGCATGCTCGGCATGCACGGCACTTACGAAGCCAACATGGCCATGCATGATTGCGATGTGATGATCAATGTTGGCGCACGCTTTGACGACCGCATCACGGGGCGTTTGGACGCCTTCGCGCCAAACTCCAAAAAAATCCATATTGATATTGATCCATCGTCAATCAACAAAGTGGTGCGCGTTGCCGTGCCGGTGATCGCCGATGTATCCGCTGCTTTAGAGGCAATGATTGCGTCGTGGAAAAAGCATAAACACGAGCTTGATCATAAAGCTATGTCATCGTGGAAAGCTGAGATCAAGAAATGGCGTGCGGTTGATTGCCTGAAATATCGCGGCAGCAAAGATGTTATCATGCCGCAATATGCCGTTGAGCGTTTATATGAACTCACAAAGCACATGGACACTTACATCACCACCGAAGTGGGCCAACACCAGATGTGGGCGGCGCAATTTTACCGCTTTGAAGAACCGAACCGTTGGATGACGTCGGGCGGCCTTGGCACCATGGGTTATGGTCTGCCGGCTGCCGTTGGCGTGCAAGCAGCCCACCCCAAATCTTTGGTGATCGACATTGCCGGCGATGCCTCGGTGCAGATGACCATCCAGGAATTCTCCACCGCCATTCAATATAAGTTGCCGATCAAGATTTTCATTTTGAACAATCAATATATGGGCATGGTGCGCCAATGGCAGCAGCTTCTGCATGGTAACCGCCTCAGCGAAAGTTATTCCGAAGCTTTGCCAGATTTCGTGAAACTGGCGGAAGCTTATGGCGGCGTTGGTATGCGCTGCGAAAAGCCGGGTGACCTTGATGAGGCGATTAAAGCCATGATTGCTTCGCCTCATCCCGTCATCTTCGATTGCCGCGTGGCGAATTTAGCCAACTGTTTCCCGATGATCCCATCGGGTAAAGCGCATAACGAAATGCTTTTGGGTGCCGATGTGACCGACGAAGAAGTGGGCAGCGCGATTGATGCCAAGGGCAAGGCTCTGGTTTAAGGATTAATAACATGAACGCACATAAAGAAGCATCCGGCTCGGCCTACTTCATTGACACGAAGAAGCTGGAAATAAACACGCATACACTTGCCGTGGTCGCCGAAAACCAGCCCGGTGTGCTGGCTCGCATTATCGGCCTGTTCGCGGGGCGTGGCTATAACATAGACTCGCTCACAGTGAGCGAAACCGAACATGAAAAACATGTCTCGCGCTTCACGATTGTGACCAGCGGCACAGCGCCCGTCGTTGCACAAATCAAAGCCCAGCTTGAACGCATGGTATTAGTCCATTCGGTAGCCGACCTCACCCTTCAAGGCAACTTCCTCGCCCGTGAACTCGCCATGGTAAAAGTCAGCGGCGAAGGCGACAAACGCGTCGAAGCCCTTCGTCTTGCTGATGCGTTTCGTGCAAGAGTAGTTGATGCCTCGACTGACAGCTTCGTGTTCGAGCTGACAGGCAAGCCCGATAAGATCGATCAGTTCATTTCACTCATGGTGCCGCTGGGCTTGGTTGAAGTTTCACGCACAGGAGTGGCCGCAATCTCGCGCGGGGCTGAGGCGATGAAGGTTTAAAGAGCGTGGTACCTCTGCTTCCAAAATTCTACCGTTTTGAAATGCAGACTAAAAATTTGGTGACTGGCGTCCCTGACGGTGTTTTTGTTAGAGCCTACGAAGTGCTCAATAACGAGCCTGGCGACATACCAAATTATCACCAAGAAAATATGGAAACTTACATAGATTGGTTTCGAAAAAATCTGAAGAAACCGTCAAAGCTAAATTCATCAACCAGTAAGGGGGCTTACAGGCGGTACACAAAGGGAGTTTCATACTTTAAAGATACGGCGCTGGATCATATTATGAGAGTAAGAGACATTGCTGCAATTCTCGAAGATTGTGGCTTCGCAGTAAGCGAGCGTTCAACGACTAAGCCCGGTTACATCGTATACGAGGACAAATACCAAATCGTGGCCGAACCGTTTCGCGATTGAGTTTTTCATACTCCGGACAGGGTTGCCAATAGCTTTAATATGGCCGATCATTAACTTGTTGTTAACCGTTTAAAGCGCCAAAATGAACATGGCAAATGGTCTGCCGATTCGCGTCTTCAGGGCATTTGCCTGCATCTGAACCGAGCGAAAGGATTGTGCCATGTCACAAAAATCGACACAAACACCGATCACAAATACGCTTGACGAAGTTGACTTGGAAGAACGCAAGCGCGTGATTGCCCACCAAATCTGGGAAGAAGAAGGCCGCCCTGAAGGCCAAGCACAACAACATTGGGAAAAGGCCTGTTTGGTTGTTATG
>JAYVPZ010000405.1:0-4403 GCA_043757105.1 Aestuariivirga sp.
CCCCCTTGAATCCCACCCCCGTCTCCATTACGACAGCGCCAAATCAGAGGTTTGAGATATGGGTAGTTTAGCTGAATCGGCTTTGCGGGTTGCGGATAAGAAGGATTGGATCAAAGGCGCCACGGGTGATTGGGAAATCATCATTGGATTGGAAGTTCATGCGCAAATTTCGTCCAAGGCCAAGCTGTTCTCTGGCGCTTCTGCTGAATATGGTGGCGATCAGAATGATCATGTGAGCTTTGTTGATGCGGCCATGCCCGGCATGTTGCCTGTGATTAATGAATTCTGTGTGGAACAAGCCGTGCGCACGGGCCTTGGCCTGAAAGCGCAAATCAATGAAGTTTCGGTTTTTGACCGCAAGAATTATTTCTATCCTGATCTCCCGCAGGGTTACCAGATCTCGCAGTTCAAACAGCCCATCGTGGGCGAGGGCGTGGTGACGATTGATTTGGACGCTGAGACATCCATCGACGTTGGTATTGAGCGGTTGCATTTAGAACAGGACGCGGGGAAGTCTCTCCACGATCAACATCCGAATATGAGCTATGTTGATCTCAACCGTTCAGGCTGTGCTTTGATGGAAATTGTTTCGCGGGCCGACATGCGCTCGGCTGATGAAGCCAAAGCTTATGTCACGAAGCTCCGCCAGATTATGCGTTATCTCGGCACATGCGATGGCAATATGGAGCAGGGCTCCATGCGGGCCGATGTGAATGTGTCGGTGCGCAAGCCCGGCGGTGAATTTGGGACGCGTTGCGAAATAAAAAATGTGAACTCCATACGCTTCATCGGACAAGCCATTGATTATGAAGCACGCCGCCAGATCGGTGTTCTCGAAGATGGCGGGACAATTGATCAAGAAACCCGCCTCTATGATGCCAAGAAGGGCGAGACACGCTCCATGCGTTCAAAGGAAGAAGCGCATGACTATCGCTATTTTCCGGATCCGGATTTGTTACCGCTGAAACTTGATCCGGCAATGATTACTTCGGTCAAGGCCAGCTTGCCAGAATTGCCCGATGATAAGAAAGCACGCTTCATGAGTGCCTATAATCTGTCAGCCTATGATGCTGCGGTGCTGGTTCAGGAACAACCTTCCGCCGACTTCTTTGAAACAGTCGCCAAGGGCAGAGACGGCAAACTTTCTGCGAATTGGGTGGTCAATGAATTGTTTGGTCGTCTGAACAAGGAAAACAAAACGATTGAAACCTCTCCTATTTCAGCTGCTCAAATTGGAGGCATCGTAGATTTGATTTCAGCAGGAACAATCAGCGGCAAGATTGCAAAAGATCTGTTTGAAATCGTTTGGACTGAAGGTGGCAATCCTTCTGAAATCGTTCAAATGCGTGGCATGATCCAAGTCACCGATATGGGCGCTATCGAAAAGGCCGTGGACGAGATTATCGCCGCAAATCCAGATAAGGTTGAGGCTGTAAAGGTTAAAGCTTCGATGCTCGGTTGGTTCGTGGGGCAAGTGATGAAAACCACCGGAGGCAAGGCCAACCCACAGTCCGTGAATGATTTACTGCGCAAAAAGCTCAATATTAACCAATAGTTGCAATAATCTATTAACTATTTCCATATTCGAATCACTACTGCTATAGTCCGTGTGCTGATTATCAGTACACAAACGAATATAGGAGAGTGCTCCCATGGCCAAGCCAGCCGCGCGGGCAAAAGTAAAGTCGATGCCTTTGAAGAAAGCCGCACCAAAAGTCGTGGCTAAGAAGCCTGCGCCTAAAAAAGCTCCGGCTGTTCGCGGGCCGACGCCTGCTGAGAAGCAACGTTTTACGCTTTATGGTTTTGCAACGTCTGGCCCAACTTATACGGCGGCCTTAATGCTTTCGTTGTGCAAACACCCTTTCTCTTACATTCACGTGAATCTGCGCGAAGGTGCGCACAAGCAACCCGATTATTTGGTGAAAAACCGATTTGCCCAAGTGCCGGCTTTGCGCGACGGCCAAATGGTGGCAGTGCAGTCTGCTGCAATTCTGATGCATTTATCAAATGTGCTTGATAAATTTGAAGGCAAAACTCCTGTCGAAAAACAACGCGTCACTGAGTGGCTGTTTTGGGCTTGGGACAAATTAGCCATACCTGTGTTCCGTTTACGGGCGAGGGCACGCGGCACGAGGCAATTTGCCGATGAAGTACGCGTTATGTATGACACCGAAGCGCGCGCTGCTATCTCCGTACTCGAACAAGAGTTGTCCAAGAATGAATGGATTGGCGGAAAGAAAACTTCAATCGCCGACATCGCAATTTATGGCGTGTTACGTTATTCAGCCGAAGGTGGTGTCGATACAAGCTACTATCCACATGTGAGCGCATGGAAGAAGAGGTTTGAAGAGTTGCCAGGGTTTGCTACACCGGAACAACTTCTGCCAATGGAAAGCAGACTCACTTAATTGCGTTAGGACAACCGCGTGACTTCACAACAATTTTCAAGCCCCGCGAACCAAAACAAAGCACCCGAGCAGCAAAAGCCAAAACGCCGCAAGCACCGTGATTGGAGCGGGGCGACGATTGGACTGTTTCTTGGTGTAGCAGGATTGTTTGCTGCACGGCTTGGCCAACTTTGGATTGGTTTCGATATCTTTGCTCAATTCTGGATGCAGTTTATCTTCGTTACCTTCGCCAGTGCATTAGGCCTCGCATCACCGCGCTATAAAGGCTTGGTGGCAATGGTTATTTTGAGCATCATGGTTATCGGTTACAGCGTTTGGCCACATTATGTATCTTCAAATGCAAATCCTCTTTTGGAAGCAATTGGAACCAATGAAAAACCAATCAAAGTGGCCAGCTTCAACACTTATCAGCACAACAGTGATTTTGACGCTATTGCGCGCGAAGTTGTAAGGCTAGATCCCGATGTCATTACGCTAGTCGAGTTTGGGCCGGAAAAGGCAAAGACTCTTGATTTGTTGCGTCAGAAATTTCCATTTCAGGAAACATGCTGGAAACTAGATGACTGTGATTTTGCAATTCTCTCGAAAACACCACTGTCCGATGTTTCCGCAATGGCTTTTTGGGAGGGACCGCCATTTATGAGCGCAAAGTTAGGGCCAGAGTTTGGCAATGTTGCGATTGTTGGCATCCATACCAACCGATTTCCACACCAGAGAGCACAGTTGAAACAGGTTCTAGCTTTTGTAAAGCGCATGGAATCAATACAAGGTCGGATGATCGTTATGGGTGATATAAATGCCACGCCATTTTCGCGTATCACGCAAACAATAGCCGATGGTTTAAATCTGGAACGCTTAACTTATCTTCCAACCTGGTCTGCAACATATGGTTTTCCACAGCTCGCAATCGACCATATTTTTGTGAGTTCTGGTATCCATGCATTGGATCATGAGCGCATTGGCGAATATGCAGGATCTGACCATTTCCCAATCACCATGACTCTGGCTGTGCCGACGACCCCATAACCGAAAGCGCTAGATTTGGTAAATTTTGAATAAACAAAATGAAGTAAATATACTATTGATTTTAACTAACTTGCTGATTTCAAATTCTAAAATCATTTCACAGATAGCAAGCGCAAAAATCAGTTCAACTCTTCTTAAGGCTATCGTTTAACGCGGCGTTGAAAAACTTGCGGCAAATTCCAATCTAACGAGCCACACGAAAGTGGCCACAAACAAACAGGATGGGAATTAAAATGAACACACTCAAAAACGCAAATATCGCCTTTGATGCAATCAGCAGCAATGCCGAAGCAATCTTTGAACTCGGCATGAAATATTGCATGGGACGCGATGTGGCCCAAAGTAATATTGAGGCGCACAAGTGGTTTAACATTGCTGCGATGAAAGGCAGCGAAGCCGCCAAGCAGTATCGTTGTGATATCGCCCGCGAAATGTCAGCAACTGAAGTTGCAGAAGCGCAACGCCAAGCCCGAGCCGTTTTGACGCTCCACTAGATATTTTTAGAGATCAATAATCGATATTAAAATCGGAAGCATCTGCATTTGCGCCAAAGCGGCTGAGATAACTTTGGCTGCGACGCTGTTCTAATTGCTTGCGGTAAAGTTCGGCTTCATAAATGTCGGTCTGCACAGTGAAAGCCTGTTCTTCACTGTTCAACTCAGGCAACACATTTTTGCCAGTCGCATATCCGGCACCTAAGGGAATGTAATTTTCATAAGCGGACGCAGGCATGATGAAACCCAAGCTGATTGCACCAACAATACATACAAACTTCAAACGCATGGCCCACCTCGTTACACTGCAACACATATAAAGCATAATTCCGCCAAACACACAAAGATTTCGTTAACTCTATCAGAAATCGACATTCCGGCGCTTGCGCATCGCAGCAAATCAAGGCAAAAGCCCGATTAAGTGGAAACGTGGCCGAGTGGCTGAAGGCAACGGTTTGCTAAATCGTCATACGTC
>JAYVPZ010000406.1:0-4371 GCA_043757105.1 Aestuariivirga sp.
CAAGGAAGGCATGGACGAACTTTGGACGCAAACCAAAGGCATCTTCGTGACTGACAGCCCAACGCCAAAGAAATTTCCGAAGCAAATTGCGTTCAACGTTATCCCTCATATTGATGTGTTTTTGGATTCTGGCGAAACCAAAGAAGAGTGGAAGATGGTTGTTGAAACCAAGAAAATTCTTGATCCTAAGATCAAAGTGACCGCCACTTGCGTGCGTGTGCCGGTTTTTGTGGGGCATTCTGAATCCGTGAACATTGAATTTGAATCACCCATGAGCGCTGATGAAGCACGCGATATTTTGCGCGAGGCACCGGGCTGCATGGTGATCGATAAGCGCGAAGCTGGTGGATATATGACACCTGTGGAATGCGCTGGCGATTACGCCACATTCATCAGCCGCATCCGCGAAGATTCAACCATCGAAAATGGTTTGAACATTTGGGTGGTGTCAGACAATTTGCGCAAAGGTGCAGCACTCAACACAGTGCAGATTGCTGAATGCATTATCAATCGCGGACTGTTGAAGAAGTCCGCATAGAATTATCTGAGCGTGGCAAGTTTTGCTCGCTCTATTTGAAGAGCGACATTATGAAACCACAACACGTCGCCCTGGGTATTTTAACAACCATTATTTGGGGTTTCAACTTTGTTGTCCTTAAGGTGGCATTAATTGATTTGCCGCCAATGCTGCTCACGGCTTTGCGGTTTACATTCGCCTGTTTGCCAGTGTTGTTTTTACCAAAGCCAAAGCTGCTTTTATGGAAACACTTGGTCATTGTGGGTCTGACCAGTTTTCTGGGACAATATATATTTTTGTTTGTGGCAATTAAACAAGGCATGCCCGCTGGGCTTTCATCGGTCACACTTCAATTGCAGGTTTTCTTGACTATTTTATTGTCGATGATTTTGCTGGGTGAACGCCCGAGCACAAAGCAAATCATCGGCGGGGCGGTGGCTTTGGCGGGGCTTGCAACGATTGCTTCAACCGTTGGCAAAGGCAGCAGCATTCCAGCAACAGCGATGGTGTTTATCGTTTTGGCCGCAGCGACTTGGGCTTATGGCAATTTCACCACACGCATTGCCGGGCCACAAGCAGGACTTGGAACTTTTGCTGGTGTGTGTTGGCTATCACTTGTTCCACCCCTTCCCGCCTACGCATTGGCATTCGCATTTGAAGGTTCAGACCGAATTTATGCATCGATCGCGCATATTCAACCGATCACAATTTTGGCGCTCACTTACACAGTTATTCTGTCGACTTGGTTTGGATTTATTGTTTGGGGCAAATTGCTTGCAACATATCCCGCTGGCACAGCAGCGCCATTCGCATTGCTCGTCCCAGTTTTTGGCGGAATTTCAGGATATATGTTTTTAGGTGAAACACTTTCGCCGCTGAGATTGCTGGGGTCGGCATTCATATTTATTGGACTTGCGATAATTCTAGTTCCGATTGATCGGTTGTTTAACGATCAAAGGCAAAAATGATCCGCCATCCCACCTCAGGTTGAAATGGCGGATCAGATTGAAATTTATGACTTAGGCAAAAGAACCTTGTTGATCACGTGGATCACGCCATTTGATTGACGAACATCAGCGATTGTTACAGTTGCTACGCCGCCTGTTTCATCAGTTACTGTTACCTTGCTACCCTTGACTTTGAACGTCAAGTCGCATCCACCAACTGTCTTGACAGTGTGCGAACCACCATCAGATTTTACCATGCTCATGACGGCCTTGGCCATCACAGTGCCTGATACAACGTGGCAGGTCAGAATTTTTACCAATGTGGCTTTGTTTTCTGGCTTCAGCAATGTTTCTACTGTGCCAGCTGGCAAAGCAGCAAACGCAGCATTTGTTGGTGCGAACACCGTGAAGGGGCCGGGGCCCGAAAGTGTCTCAACCAAGCCAGCAGCCTTAACAGCGGCAACCAAAGTTGTGTTGATCTTTGAGTTTACAGCGTTCTGAATGATGTTCTTAGATGGATACATCGCTGCGCCGCCAACCATTGGGTTTTTGGCAAACGCTGGGGCCGCGCTAAAGCCGATAACGAGTGAAAGTGCAATGAGTGATGATTTAAGCATAGTAATCTCCTGTTAAGTTTGAAGTTGATTTAATTTATAGTAAAAGGGTGGACGAATGGGATTGCCCACCCCTCGTCGACGTCCGTTACATTTTTGGCAAAAGAACCTTGTCAATAACGTGGATCACGCCATTGGACTGCGCGACATCGGCAATCGTTACTACTGCAACGCCACCAGATTCATCGGTGATTGTCACTTTGTCGCCATCGACCTTGAGTGTCAGCTCACAACCGCCAACTGTTTTTACCTTGTGCATGCCGCCGTCGGCTTTGACCATGCTCATTACATCTGCTGCCATAGCTTTGGCACCAATTACATGACAGGTCAGGATTTTTGTAAGCATTGCTTTGTTTTCTGGCTTCAGAAGATTTTCTACTGTGCCAGCTGGTAACGCTGCAAATGCTGCGTTGGTTGGTGCGAACACTGTGAATGGGCCAGCGCTCTTTAATGTGTCAACTAAACCGGCAGCAACTACGGCTGCAACTAAAGTTGTGTGATCCTTCGAGTTCATCGCGTTTTCTACGATATTTTTGGCAGGGAACATTTCTGATCCACCAACCATTGGGTTCATTCCTGCAAGGGCTGCAGTTGAAATCAAACCGAACAAAGCTGTGGCAATAAGTGTCTTGCGCATTGGTAACTCCCGTTATGATATTTTAAAGACGCTGCATTGCGCCTTCTGTAAGTTATTACGGAAGAGTTTATGTGGTGGTTCAGATTAGATTATTCACGAAGCAGCTCGGATCATTCACGAAAGCGTGAGAAAAATTAAGCGCCTTTGTTACCAAGTTGCGCAAAACCCAAAACAGGCCCCAAAGCACGTTTTTGCAAAACAGCGAGGCAAGATGTGCTGCCATTAATCATAATACTATTCTTAGGCAGCATAAGGGTTGTTGCTTTACCCATCCATGTTCCGGCGGGCACAAGCTTGCGCACGACGTTATGATATGAAATCGTTAAGCCAGAATTTTCGCCGCGTTCGATTTTCACATCGATTTGCGGTGTAACCGCCATCAACCAAACTGTGCCTTCATCTTGTGCTGCACCTTCACCAACTTCAACGACCAAATCATTTTCAGTTGCTTTGATCACAACTGAAATTTTCATTTCAGACTTTGCAGCAGCTGCAATGGCCAATTCCACACTCGCCTTGTTGCTGCCCACAACATGAGCATCGCCATTAATCACCATTTGCGGCGTGTATACATCATTATCACCACGCGCATGGGCATAGTCCATTTGACGCTTGGTATAATCGGCGCTGGCTAACGTGTCGCGCCAACCCAGATAATCCCAATAATCTACATTAAGAGAAATTACTTGAATGCCTGGACGATTTTTCAAGGTTGCTGCCAATCGGTCAGCTGCCGGGCATGACGAGCAGCCTTGGCTGGTGAACAGCTCAACCAGCACAGGCTGTTCGGCCGCTTGCGCATTGGTTGTTACGAAAGGCGCGACGACTGCAACAGCCCCTAATGAGAGCGCCTGACGTCGTGTAATCGAGTTAAACTTTTCCATGAACTTTATATGGGCGAAGTGGGAAACACCCGCCAATCACCTTTGGGTGAAGAAAGTTAAGTTGATTAGAAACTCACCAATGGCTTGAAGCCGCCAAAAAACATGCGCTTTCCATCAAAAGGCATTTTCTTTGGATCAAAGCCTTTGATGAAAGGATCATTCATCATCGCCTTCCAGCATTTGTTGCGGTGGGTTTTATTATTAAACATGAGATATGCGCAGGCAACAATTTCGCCGTCTTTGGCTTTCACACTTTTAGGAAAAGATGTCACCTTGCCAGGCTTCACATCATCAGCAATTGCCTCAACATAAGCCAAAGCTCCACACCGCTTCCAAGCAGCGGCACTGGCTTTGACGAGCTTCTTATAATCCGCCAATTTTGCGGTCGGAACCGGAAGCACCATAAAATCAAAATAGGCCATGTTTGTTTTCTCCCTGATTATTGAGAGAGTTTAGCGCTAAGAATGGCGGATGGGTAGAGTTCTCTTTATCCCGCCTTCGCCAAGTTGCGTAGCACATATTGCAAGATGCCACCGTTTTTGAAGTAGTCGATTTCTTCCAGCGTATCGATGCGGCACATGACTTGAGCCGAAGTGGTAGAACCGTCCGGGCGCATGACGTTCACCGTCATCATGCTGCGTGGTTTCAATCCATCAGCGATTCCAGCGATGGATACGGACTCGTTGCCTTTGAGACCCAGCGTCTGCCAGCTTTCACCTTCTTTGAATTGCAAAGGCAACACACCCATGCCCACCAAATTTGAACGGTGAAT
>JAYVPZ010000407.1:0-4366 GCA_043757105.1 Aestuariivirga sp.
TAACGTGCGTTGCAGATTGAGTTGTTGGCCTTGCGATTGCGATGTGAAATTTTGCAAAACACCGGAAATTTCAACGATACGAAACTCTAATTCGCGGGCGCGCTCGTGGGCTGCTTTTCGACCAGACTGTGCACGCCACGCCAATATGACAGCCAGTAAAAGCAGCATCAACCCCAGTACTGCCAAGGCAATAAGAAATTCAGGCAGATTGACAGGGCGTTGGCCAATGTAAAAAACTGTGGGTTCAAGCGTCATAGAACAAAGCATAAACCGATTCGGATGAGGAGCGTGATCTAAAATGGCGAGGCCCACCCAAATACTCACTTGGGCGGGCCTCAGACCCGTGAACAACTCGGGACGGCGACAGGAGCTGCACGGATCATCTCGCTCAACCGGCGAGGGAATGGAAAGGAGAAAAGTGTTAAAAGCTCAACTGAGGAGCCCGCTCGCCTGCCCGATCCCCCGCAGGATCTGAGTGTGAAAGTGGCGCTGAATCGCGGCACTATCACAGCGCCTTCAAGGCTGGCCTTGGGCCATTTTGCGGCAGAAATGTGAACTACAATCGCTTAAGGGAAGTAATTTGCTTATGTGAATCAGCAATGCGGGTAGCTGCTAATTTCAAGGGCTCAATTACCGTCTGCATATGAAAGCCATTGGCATGAAGTAGATTTGATTCGTCATACATGATGCCGACATGGCCTTCCCAGAACACTAGGTCGCCTCTTTTTAAACCATCCAGGTCATTGATTAGCAATTCAGTGCCCAAAGTTTTTTCCTGCATATCAGTATCGCGTGGGCATGAAACTCCGCACGCATGAAGAGCTGTCTGCACAAGCCCTGAACAATCAATCCCGCTCTGGGTTTTGCCGCCCCACAGATATGTGACGTTTAAAAATTTCTCGGCAACTGCAACAAAATCCTGTTTCATCGTTTCCTTGGCAATGTGCTTTGTAAAAACAAAACCACTCGCCGCCAGTTCGGAGAAGAGGCCTTGCTCGCCAATGACGTTTATCTTGGCATTCATATATATGAGAATTGCTGGTTGAGATTTCAAGTCTGGTTTAGGATAAATTAGCGTTGACGTAACGATTGTGCGGTGAGTTGTTTGTCGGATCGTTGTACTCAAACTTTCGCTGCGCACATATCCCACATAATTGTCGTGTTCGAGTTGTACCCAACTCCAACCATTTTTATTTTCAAAAACCAAAGCCGTTTCGCCCAATAGCGCTTGGGTCAATTGCACGCCATCTGGTTCCGGAGCACGGTGGACGCACGTGCAGGGAACCACAAACTGCATAGCTGTTCCGGATACGAATCGATCTGCTTCGACTTGGCCTCGGAGCCTAACATCTGCTAAATCTGGCCTATAGGCATGAAGCCGCTTGTCCATCATTCAGAGACCTTCGGAAGTCGCGGAAACCAAATCCGCAAGGCGTTCTAAATAAAGTGATCCACCGACCGTGCGCTGGATCAAAACATTGCGTTTATCCTCTTCATCGCGGCGGCGTGAGACTAGCCCCAACTTGCCCATAGCATCTAAGGCTCGGGTGATGACGGGTTTGGACACATGAAGTTTTGCCGCAAGAGCGCGTACCGTGTGGGGCGGGGATTCCAAATAAATTGAAAGCAGAATGGTCATTTGGCGCACCGATAAATCTGGCTCATCATCTTTAACTTGGCTCAATCCCACATCGTGCCACAGATGCAAGGCTTGGGCAGTTGATAGCGGATAAGGCATAGGTCCACTCACAAACGTTTCGGAACCGTTTTATTCTTGCGCAGATAGCCCAGTGGCGCAAGTTATTTTCCATAGCGATCGGCAATCATAGCAAACAGTGCACGCATAGCCTGAGCCTCGCCACCCTTGGGGCGACCAGCTTTGGCAGTTGGCACCCAACCAAAAATATCAAAATGGACATAGGTTTTTGCCTTTTCAACAAAGCGCTTCAGAAACAGCGCTGCGGTGATTGAACCCGCAAATCCGCCAGCGCCAGCATTGTTAAGATCGGCAATTGGAGTTTCGATCATGCTGTAATAAGGTTTCCATAGGGGAAGCTGCCAGAGCGGATCATTCTGTTTGCCAGCGTGTTTCATAAGGCTGGCGGCGACTACCGCATCGTCAGTATAGAATGGTGGCAAGTCTGGGCCCAGTGCTACGCGGGCGGCACCAGTAAGTGTTGCCATATCAATCAGTAGGTCAGGCTTTTCTTCATCAGCTAGTGCAAGGGCCTCGCACAAAACCAATCGGCCTTCGGCGTCGGTGTTGCCAATTTCAACGGTCAGGCCTTTGCGGGTTTTGAATACATCCCCGGGGCGGAAAGCTTGGCCAGCGATAGAGTTTTCAACTGCGGGGATCAAAACGCGAAGGCGAATGGGGAGCTTGGCTTCCATGATAAGCTTGGCCAGCCCCAGCACATTGGCAGCGCCGCCCATATCTTTTTTCATGAGCAACATGCCTGATGATGGCTTTATGTCGAGACCGCCTGTGTCAAAGCAAACGCCTTTACCCACCAGTGTCACTTTTGGCGCTTTGGGCGGCCCCCAAGAAAAATCAATCAGCCTTGGTTCACGAGTGCTGGCGGCGCCGACGATTTGGATCAATGGAAATTCTTTCGCAAGGAGTTTTCCTCTCACCACTTTGAAACTGGCCTTGTGTTGCTTTGCTAATTGCTTGGCTTGCCCATCCAATTCATCAGGCCCAAATAAATTGGCGGGGGCGTTGATCATGTCGCGCACCCAGAAGCTGGCGTTGGCGGCTTTTGTGATTGCGGCCAACTCAACTCCGCCGGGGCATTCCAAGCTGACAGCAGGAGGTTTGATCTTCCGAAATGGATCATATTTGTAAAGCTCAAGGCACCAACCGAGGGCAACCAGTTCGGCATTGTCTTTGAGGTTTTCAAACCGGTAATGACCTGGTGGAAGTTTGGCCGCGAGGCTTCCCAAGGTAAATGGATCTGCATCCGCCGCGGGTGCACCGACCCAGATTTCCGAGGTTTCGCCGTGTTCATTTGAAATTGTGAGCAAGCTTAGTGCACTTGCTTCAAAGCCTTGGGCCTGTGCCAAAGCCTTCACCCTTGGTGCAGCATTGCTCAAAACTTTTGCAAGCTCAGTCTTATCGACCAAAATCAGCGGAATTGATTTGGCCTTGCCCTTCGGCAAAATGATCTGGGTTGCATCGCGCATCTTCATAATCCTTAACAAATCGATTTTATCTATGGTTAATCGTTTATTGACGAAAAAGCATCATGCTTGACCGACGTTCGTAAAATTTCAGTCGGAGTTTCATATGCCATCCCATTTTGCCTTTGCGCGAAGCCGCACAGTTTCGACGGCCTTGTTGCTTGTTGCAGGTTTGGGTCTGGGCGCATGCGCCACTAAGAATGCCGGACTTGAAACTGACCCAATGGCGACTGGCAGCACCGGCACGTTGGGCACTGCGGTATCAGGGGAGTCAGTTGGCTCTTTCAAGCGCACAGGGGCGCTGGCCCAACAGTGGAATGCAAATCCATCAGATACCAAGGTCGGTCTGGAATATGCTGCCAGCTTGCAAGACATGGGGCAAACCGAACAACAGATCGAAGTTTTAAAACAAATTAGCGTTGCACATCCGAATGATGGCCCGCTGCAATCGAAACTGGGCAAACAGCTTTTGAAAGCTGGGCGAAACGGCGAGGCCATTGCCATGTTAGAGCGTGCTGCGGCTCAGCCTGATGTGGATTGGAAGACGCTTTCAGCCTTGGGGTCGGCTTATGACCAACAGGGCAATTATGCTCAAGCGCGCACCAAATATCAGGCGGCCTTAGCACTTCAACCAAACCAACTTTCAGTTCAAAACAATTTGGGCATGTCTTATGCGCTAGAGGGCAAATTGCCTGACGCAGAAAAAATATTGCGGGCTGCAGTAGCCCAGCCTGGTTCTGACACACAGCCGCGAGTGCGGCAAAACTTGGCATTGGTCGTTGGCTTGCAAGGGCGTTTTGATGAGGCGCGTTCGATTGCCAGCGCTGATTTACCTGCTGATCAAGTGGAAGCCAATTTGAATTATTTACAGCAAATGTTGGCACAGCCAAACACCTGGGCCCAGCTATCGCAGAACAATGAATGAGTTTGATTTAGACACGGCTCTGCTGTGAGTGAAACGGTAATGCCGTTTCGGGGTGGTAGAAGTGAAGGGTTGCGCGGGCGCAAACAAACACGAATATGCCGGTCGGATAGTCCGGCTATGAGAGTGCTGCTTAACACCCACGCTTTTGTGACTATTTTTGCTGCTGGTGAACACGGCGCCTCCGGAACAATGAGGATATTTCAATCCTGGAGTGTTAATCAGAGTCGCTTACCCACTAGGGCTTTCAGGGTCGTAGTGCCC
>JAYVPZ010000408.1:0-4358 GCA_043757105.1 Aestuariivirga sp.
ATATAACCTAACAAGCAGCCAATCGTAACATCGGCTTGGCTCATATGCAGGTCACTAAACCAAGGCGTACCACAATCCTTCTCAAGCGCCACCAACCCAGCATGAAGTTGGTCTAAGCAGCGCTTCTCCCAATCCTTGGAAAGCGCCTTGCCGTCATGGTAATAGCGCTCAAAAAAAGTCGCCATGGTTTTTTCCATGCAACCCGTGGCCAGTGCCACAGCATGCAAAACCTTGCGCCGCTCTGGCCCATTCACAGGTGTGAGTGACCGCGCTTGCCCCGCCTTGTGATCAAGATAATCAATGATCGCGCCTGAATCGATCAGTGTCTCGCCATTCTCAATAATCAGCGCGGGCACCCGAACCAGCGGATTAATCTCGCGCATCGCCTTCATATTGGAAAACACCGAAAGCGCATTGCGCTCAAACGGCATGTGATAGTGATGCAGCGTGACAGCGACACGGCGCACAAACGGCGAGTCATATTGGCCAACAAGGATCATAGACCAAGTCTTGCGCTTTCACACGAACTGCGCAAGCGTAAAATTATGGTAAATCTAAAACTTCGACTGTCAAAGATTTCCCTAAAGCGGCAAAAGCTTTTTCCATTTTTGTGAAATTAGTTGCGTGGTTGAGATCAAGTAATCGATCAATTTCCTGCCGTGGCAGATCCATCAAACGAGCTAGATCAGCTTTCCGGATGTCGTTGTTGAACATGTTCTGATATAGAAGAACTTTCAATTCTGCTTGCAAGGGAAGAGTAACTCGGGAGTCGGAAGATTTGCCCTTCGAAGGTAGAGGAACCTCCTCGCGAGCAGAAATTCGTGCCTCAATAGCTTCTTCAAATGCCCCAACTGCATAAGCCAACGCATCTTCGGTCGTTTCACCAAAAGTCGTGAGCTCCGGAAAGTCTGGCGAAGTCACCAAAACAGTTCCGTCATCGTCCTGAAGTTTAACGCGATATGAAATCACTTGAGGTCTAAGTCCTTCAATATCTTATGAACGAGGCCTTTGCCCAATTCCTTACCTTTGCCGTGTGCCGGAAGTTGCGAAGTTCGATTTCCGCGTCTCACAGTAATATGCCCACTGCCACCTTTATGTGTTTCAAATGTGCATTTTTTCTTGGTTAAATAACGTCGAAACTCTGAGTAGATCATAGCTACATCCTTAAACAAAATCTGAATAGTTAGATTGAGCTTTCAGGGTATGAGCCATCCCACAAAAATCAAGGTTGCTTCTAACAGAGAATTTTAATATGTCAACACAAATGTTGACAACTATGCTAACCGGTCCAACACTCTCTGTCTTCCAATCAGTGGCAACAGCGCCGCCAATTCTGGCCCGTGATCTAGCCCGGTCAAAGCCTTACGTAATGGCATGAACAGTGTTTTGCCCTTGCGGTCGGTCGCAGCCTTAACGGCCTCAGTCCAAACTTTCCATGTTGCGCCATCCCACGGCTCAACGGGCAACAATTCACGCGCCTTGGCGATGAATGAAACATCTTCTGCGGCAACATCATATTTCGCAGCGCTGATGATCACATCGCGCCACTGCGCAGCATCTTCCAACTTTTCAATATTGCCACGCACCGCCAGCCACATCTCTTCTGATATGCCGCTCAACTGATGTGCCACTTTGGAATAGGGTGTCATGTGCAACAGCTTGGCATTTAATCCAGCCAATTCTGCTTCATCAAACCGAGCAGGGGCGCGGGATAGTTTGCCAAGATCAAACCCTTCCACCAATTCTTGAATATCCGTACACGGATGAATATTATCAGACGTGCCAAGCAAAGCCGCATGTGAAACCACAGCCATCGCTTCCAAGCCACTCTCACGAAGCGACTGAATCGAAAGCGAACCAATGCGCTTGGACAATCCCTTGCCATCAGACCCCAGCAACATTGAATAATGCCCATAAGCCGGAACCGTGCCACCAATCGCTTTGGTAATTTCAATCTGCACAGCCGTATTGACCACATGGTCTTCACCGCGGATCACATGTGTCACCGCCATATCCACATCATCAATCACCGAAGGAAGTGTATAAAGATAAGTGCCATCTTCGCGGATCAAAACCGGATCGGATAATGTGGCCGTATCAATATGCACGGCTCCTCGAATCATATCCACCCTATCAACCGGAGCATTGGCCAATTTAAAGCGCCAATGGGGTTTGCGTCCCTCGGCTGCAAATGCGGCCAGTTCCTCAGCCGTCAACTTCAGCGAAGCCCGGTCATAAATTGGCGGCAGCCCACGGGCCTGCTGGCGCTTGCGGCGGCGGTCCAATTCATCAGCAGTTTCATAGCAAGCATAAATCAATCTCGCGCCCGCAAATCTGCTGCCACTTCATCATAGCGATCAAATCGCTTGCTCTGCCATTCGACTCTATGCGGCGTGATGCCAAGCCATTCCACATCGGTCTTAATACCGTTAGCAAATTCTTGGGTCGAACGCGCGGTATCGGTGTCGTCGTAACGCAATATGAATTGGCCACCCGTTTTCAAAGCAAACAGCCAATTGAGGATAGCGGCGCGGCCGTTACCGATGTGAATGCGCCCCGTGGGCGAAGGTGCAAAGCGTACAATGTTCATGGAACGATCACGTAGCGGCGGAAAACTCTTGCGTCAAGAATTGCCTCTAGGGCAATCTGCCGCCGCCGCGAATGTCAAACCAAAGAAGAAATAACTGCGTCATTCCAACCTTTTCCAGCCTTAATTTTCCTGCTAAGCTGGAATCAGGGGTGAAGAGGCGCGAGCTTCTTACAGATGCGGTTACTATAAAAAGTCAAATCAAGGAGAACTAAAATGAAATCACTAATCAACATTTCTTTGGCCGTCGTATTGGCAACCAGCAGCATCGTTGCTGCTTCTGCCCCCGCCATGGCAAAATCAAAGAAGCACCAACAACAAGTGCAGTGCATGTCAGATAAAGACGTTGGTGCCATTATTGTCGTCGGTGCAATCTTGGGCGCAGTCACAGGCGGTGTCGGAAGTGCTGTTGTCTACGGCGGAGCTTATGCCGTCGGCGGTGCTGCAATCGGCGGCGGCCTGGGCCTAGGCCTTGGTCTTATCCATCATGGACATCGGGGTTGCTATTGAGATTTAACCCGATCGATTTCTAACTTCCGGCCCGGCGATAATCGCTGGGCTGGATTTTTTAATCTCGCCACCCATTCACGATCGGATACCGTCTATCCCTTCCAAAATTCCGCCGCGTGATTTTAACACCCGGGGCGGCTTGCCGCCGTTTATACTCGGCCACATAGAGCATGTGCTGAATGCGCTTTACCAAAGCCACATCATGCCCGCGGGCCACAATTGCTGACACGGGTTCTTCGCGCTCCACGAGGCCTTCGAGAATATCATCCAGCACTTCATAAGGCGGAAGGGAGTCTTGGTCTTTCTGGTTTTCGCGAAGCTCCGCAGTTGGGGCTTTGGTGATGATGCGTTCGGGGATCACATGGGTTTGCGTGTTGCGCCATGCGGCCAAGCGGTAAACTTCCATTTTATAAACGTCTTTGATCGGGTTGAACCCGCCGTTCATATCGCCATAAAGCGTGGCATAGCCGACGCTCATTTCGCTCTTATTGCCCGTGGTCAAAACCATCGACCCAAACTTGTTTGAGATCGCCATCAAAATAACGCCGCGCGAACGGCTTTGCATGTTTTCTTCCGTCACGCCCGCAGCAGTACCCACAAACATCGGGCCGAGTGCGGATATAAAACCTTCCACGGGTTCCTTGATCGGCACCACATCATAACGCGCACCCAAAAGCTTGGCGCATTCTTCAGCATCCACCAAACTATCGCGGCTGGTATAGGCATAAGGCAGCATGACGAGGTGAGCCCGCGCTGCCCCCAACGCATCAACCGCCATGGCGGCAACAACAGCGCTATCAATGCCGCCGCTCATGCCCAATACCACGCCGGGGAAACGGTTTTTATCAACATAGTCCCGAAGCCCCAACACGCAGGCCTTCCAAGTTTCCTCTTCATTTTCAGGCAGCTTGGCAACAGCGTTGGGCAACATGCGCCAGCCTTTGTCGCCACGCACCCATTCAGTGACAGCAACTGACTCTTCAAACATTGGCATTTGCAGAGCCAGAGTCCGGTCCGCGTTCAACACAAATGAAGCGCCATCAAACACCAGTTCATCTTGCCCACCCACTTGGTTGAGATAAGCCACTGGCAATCCGGTTTCAAAAACGCGCGCAACCACAAGGTTCAAACGCACATCATCTTTGTTGCGCTCAAACGGCGAACCATTGGGCGAGAGCAGAATTTCAGCACCGGTTTCAGCCAGCGTCTCGCAAACTTCTTCAGTCCAAATATCTTCGCAAATCGGAACACCAATGCGAAC
>JAYVPZ010000409.1:0-4316 GCA_043757105.1 Aestuariivirga sp.
TGGGTTGCGTCAGCGTAGGCCGAAGCCAAACGCGAAAGACTTGGCCAAATCTGTTGCTGAAGCATTGGCCATGGTGCGCCTTGAAGGGTATGAAATGCGTCGGAGCTATGAATTGTCTGGTGGCCAGCAGCAGCGTGTGGCTTTAGCACGGGCGCTGATCAACCGACCGGCTGTGTTACTTCTCGATGAGCCGCTGGCGGCACTGGATCGCAAACTGCGCCGTGAGATGCAGATTGAATTACAGAACTTGCAACGCAATGTTGGAATAACATTTTTGTTAGTGACACATGATCAAGAAGAGGCGTTGTCTATGTCTGATCGGGTTTGTGTCATGCGCGAAGGGCGTATTGTGCAATCTGGGTCACCGCGTGAACTTTATGACAATCCAATCAATGCCTATGTAGCGGGATTTGTGGGCAAATCCAATTTTTTCCCCGGCCATAAACCAAAGACTGTATTGAGCGTGCGGCCGGAAATGATTGAGATAGCACTCACTCGCAAGAGCTTGCCCGAGGGCATGGACCAACCGCATGATATTAAAGTTCTAAACCGCATTTTCTTGGGTGAGCATACAGAGTATCTTGTGCAGCATGAAGCTATGGGTGAATTCACCGTGCTGTCGCCGCGCAAGTCCGAAAGTTCGTCGGGCGTTTTTGAGATTGGTGACAAAGCCGTTGTCGGCTGGCGCAAAGATGCGGCGCAAGTTCTACAAGATAATTGAACAAACGGAGGCTAAAATGAGCAAAGATAATCGCTATATCACACCAGAAAAGTTACTTGAGGAGTTGCGGCGTTACGAAAAGGGTTCCGTCACGAGGCGGCACTTTTTGGGTGTCACGGGCCTAGGCTTGGCGACGGCTCTATTGAGCACGGCGGTTCCGGGTCTGCGCCCGCGCAAAGCCTATGCTGGCCTCTCGGGCACAGTGAACTTTACCACTTGGCCAAATTATTTCGCGCAGGAGAACATCGACAATTTCACTAAAAATACCGGCGTAAAAGTGAACGTAACGATTTTTGGATCGAACGAAGAAATGCTTGCCAAACTGCAAGCAGGCTCTACGGGCTGGGATTTGTTTGTGCCAACAAACTACACCATCTCAACCTATAAGAAGTTGGATTTGATCGAGCCCCTCGATTTGAAGCTGATGCCGAATTATGATCCAACAACGCAAGATCCGCAGTTTTTGGGTCCGGGCACTATTGATGGTGTGACTTATGCCGTTGTCAAAGATTGGGGCACCACAGGGTTCGTAGTTGATACCCGCAAAGTCACGCAGAACCCTTCAACCTGGAAAGAGTTCTTCGCACTGGCGCAAAGCGATCTGACCGGAAAAGTGATGGTGCATGATTATCAGTTGACAACTATTGGCGGCGCATTGAAAGCGCTTGGCTATTCCTTCAACTCAATTGATGAAAAGGAAATGGCAGAAGCTGAGAAACTTTTGTTGGCGGTAAAGCCAAATCTGTTTGGCATAAACTCCGACTATCAGCCATCTATGCGCAATGGTGACGCTGTGATGTCGATGTGCTGGACCAATGATGGTGCGCAGCTCCACCGTGATATTCCCGAGATGCAATATGTTTTGGGCAAGGACGGTGGTGAAATCTGGGCCGACCATTATGCCGTTCCGAAGGGTGCTCCTAATCGCGAAGCTGGCTATGCCTTGATGGATTATTTGTTGACGCCTGAGATCAATGCGATTGAGGTGAAATCAAACGGTGCACCAGCAATTGATTCACGGACCAATAAACTGGTTCCAAAAGAGATTTTGGAAAACCCAATCCTTTATCCAGCCAAAGAATTGCTTTCAAAGTTAGAGTTTGGCGCAGCTGAAACACTCACCAATCCAGCACGTGCTGAAATCATGGCGCGCTTCAAGGCTGCATGATATTTTGAACGACGCAAAGCACTCCCGCACCCTCACAGTCTTGCTGTTGGCACCTGCGGGGGTGTTTCTTTTTTTTCTGCTGGTTCTGCCATTGATTGTAATGGTAGTTTATTCGTTTGGAGAGCGGGCTCCCGAAGGGGGCTATTCAGCTGCCTTCACATTTGCCAATTACTTGAACCTTCCCGCCCGCGGCAAGGCTTTTAGCAACACGCTTCTGCTGGCCCCGCTGGCAACATTTCTCACAGTTTTGTTTGCCTATCCCATGGCCTATTTTTTGGCCGTGAAGGTTTCGTTGCGCCGGCGCAATGCTATGTTGGTGTTGGTGATGGCGCCATTTTGGACCAGCCAACTGTTACGCTATTATGCTTGGATGATGATCCTTGGTTCAAAGGGCATTCCATCTTGGTTGGAATGGATTGGCATCAGCGATGTGCGTCTTTTGAATACGCCATGGGCGGTTTTAATTGGTGCGGTTTACGGATTTCTGCCCCTGATGGTGCCACCAATTTTTGTTAGCCTTGAAAAGCTAGACAAGAGACTGCTTGAAGCTTCGTCTGATCTTGGCGCAACCCCGTTCAAAAGTTTCCTGCAAATAACCTTACCGCTGTCGCTTCCAGGTGTCGCAACGGGCTCCATGTTGGTGTTTATTTTGTTGATGGGCGATTACATCTTGCCGCAATTCTTAGGCGGCGGAAAAGTTTACTTTATTGGCAATGCCTTGGTTGATTTGTTCCTGCAATCGCGCAACTGGCCCTTTGGTGCTGCGGTTTCCATTGCCCTGGTTATGATCATGTTTGTGACGATGTATTTCTACATGCGCTTTGTGCTTGGCAAAGGCGATGCGCGCCGCGTGGTGATGGTTTAAGCTATGAGGATATATGCAGCGTTCATCTATTTGTTTCTCTATTTCCCCATCGCTTTGATTGTGGGTTTTTCATTTAATGCTGGCAGATATGCAATGGATTGGCAGGGCTTCTCGTTGGCTTGGTATGGCAAGGCTTTTTCCAACCCTCTCATTGTTCAAGCTCTGAGCACAAGTCTGCTGATAGCTGGGCTAACAGCAGTGATTTCTGCAATTGTTGGCACAATGACGGCACTGGGTTTGGAACGAGTTACTGGCCCCGCGCGCAAGCTTTTCGACGCTCTGCTCTATGTGGCTATCATGGTGCCTGGTATTGTAATTGGCATTTCCACGTTAATTGCGTTTGTAACGCTTTTTAACATCGTCAATCCTTTTTTGATTTCGTTATGGAATGTCAAAATCGAAATGGGCGTGTGGTCTGTGGTTGCAGCGCATGTGCTATTCAATCTTGCTGTAGTCTGCCTTTTGGTGCGGGCCAGACTAACCGGAATGGACCGTAGTTTGATTGAAGCGTCCGAAGATCTTTATGCAACACCTTGGGGGACATTCCGGCAGGTTTTGTTGCCGTTGTTGATGCCATCAATTTTGGCAGGATTTCTGTTGTCCTTCACGTTTTCATTTGAAGATTTCATTATCACTTTTTTTGTGGCTGGACCAAATGTGACTTTGCCAATCTACGTTTTCTCGTCCATCCGCCGTGGCGTGACACCAGAAATCAACGCCGTAGGAACGGTCGTTTTGTTGACGTCTCTGGCATTATTGGTCGTGGCTCAAATCATCTTGCAACGCGGCAACAAATCGATGAAGGCCGCGTAGGGCCAATTGGAACAGATGTAAATTTGGCTGGCTCTTAGCCTCTAAAGCAGCTGTCAAAAAAATAAATTGAACCACTGATTTTACTGAATCTATGGTTTGCTACATTGAAATGTATCTGCAACTGAGAGCTGCAAGTATATTTCGACCCAATGTAACGAAAATGGCCTGTAATAGTGAGTCCAACGGTTTCAGTTAATGTTGATCCAACGTGCAAACGTGAGAAGGTGTTTGATCAAGGCAATCACGCTATTCTTTGGAATGTGAACCTTAAGAGTGCTATCTCACGGGTGCCTAATTTCAGTTCTTGACCCAAGCAACTCGGGAAGTGCTCACTGGCTTAAAACTTCATTGCACGCGCATGGGCTAGATAAATACATTTGAAATAAGTGCATCTGATTTTTGGAAGCCTGCTTTTATTTTTGACAGTTAGAGAAGAGTGATAATTTAATGGGCGCACTTTGGGATAATGATTTGCGTTGCCATTGTAAACTGCGATTATCACACAGTGAAGATACAACCCTAGGCAGTGAAGATTTCTTCACTCTAGGGAAGATCGAGATTCAAAACTTCCTGAATAAATTCCTAAAAAGCCTATTTTCAGTCGCTTGTCTAGGTTGTGGACAGATAAAAAGGTCGGAGGAGTGAAGAATTAGTGAAGAATTAGTGCAGAATTAGTGAAGATTTACCCCCAAAATCAATTTTATCTGCACTCATTTCCGGTGATCCCAAAGATTTTAATTGAATTCACC
>JAYVPZ010000410.1:0-16950 GCA_043757105.1 Aestuariivirga sp.
GCAACGGTTCTGGTGAATGTGACAGGCAACGACGCCTTTGGCGCTGACGGTGTGAGCCTTGCGACGGGTGTTGCATTTGTTGCAGGCAGCCTGACGGGAACAGGCGGCCTTGTTTACAATAACAATGGCACCTTCACTTACACGCCGGGTGTTGGCGAAGCAGGGACAGTCACGTTCCAGTACCAGATCACCGATGGTGACGGGGACACTGACATTGCGACGGCGACGATCACGTTGCTCACGGATTCTGTGCCGACCATCACCACAACGACGAACCTTGTGGTTGACGAGGATGGTTTGGCGGGTGCCAATGCCGATAATTTTCCATTGCTTGGCACGGAAGTGACATCGACAGGACTTGCAGCGCAGTCTGGCACGATTGTTGTGCAATATGGCAATGATTTGCCGGTTGATCCGATGGCGGCGTTCCAACTATCAGCTGTCGGACTTTCGGGCCAGCTGTCGGCCCTTGGTGGGCCTGTTGCTTGGACATTATCGGTTGATGGCCACACGCTGACAGGTGCTGTTGGTGCAACGAATGTGATGACCATTGTGGTCACGGGTGCGGTGGCGCTTGGTGGCCAAGTCACTTACAGCTATACCGCCACGTTGCTGCAACCCTTGACCGATCCCGTTAATTCAAATGAAGATTCAGTCACGCTGAACGGTGTCGGCTTCACAGCCACAGACAAGGACGGAGACCCGGTCTCAGGGTCGTTCACAGTGACGGCTTTTGATGATGTGCCAGACGCTGTTAACGACACGGTTGTGTCTGTAATTACTGGACCAACAATCATCAGTGGATTGCTTGGTAACGACACATTCGGCGCGGACGGCGTGTCGACTACCAACGCCGTGCCCGGCAGCGTGACAGTGACCAATGGTGCCCATGGCACCGTGGTCTATAATAATAACGGCACATTTACTTATACGCCGACTGGCATTTATGTGGGTTCTGACACGTTCACTTACACCATCAAAGATGCTGATGGCGATGTGGACACAGCCACTGTAACCGTCAGTGTACTGACCAACTCCCTGCCCACCGGTGGTGGCACGATGGCTTTGACTGTTGATGAGGAGGGGCTTGATCTTAACGCGACCCTCCCTGATTTGCGGGCTGGTGTGGTTACGGGAACTAATCCTTCGGCGACGACCGAATCCGACCAGAAATCCACAGGCCTTACCTTCACGACAACCGGGGAAGCCATTACTGTGACGTTTGCTAATCCAAGCGTGAGCGTGCCGATCGTCTCTGGTTTGGCTGCGGGTTATACCATCACTTGGGCCATCAACGGCAGCGGACAATTGGAAGGTACCTTGATGCAAGGTGCAACCAACTTTGGCGTGGCCATTGTACTAGCACTTTCGGGTGATACCACGGCTGTAGCTGGTGGTGACACGGCGACGCCAACAGTGACTGCCACACTTGTCGACAACCTGATCCACGAAACGGGTGCAGGCGATGTGACGCTCAACGGCATCACTGTGAGAGCCACCGATACGTCTGGTGATTTTGTCACGGGCACGGTGAATGTGACAGTAATTGACGATACGCCGGTGGCCATCATCCCTGATTGGGGAGTGCTGGCCAATACAGCCGCTGCAACAGGTACTTTTGCCTTGGATGTCGACTCAAACATCGACCCGAACTATGGCGCAGACGGCGGAACCACCAAGTTCCTTGCAGCGCTCAATGGCACGAACAGTGGCTTGACATCTGGCGGTGTGGCAATCACCTACACAGTATCTGCCAACGGTCAAATACTGATCGGCTCAACTGCACTGGCAGGCACTGTGTTTACAATAACACTCAATCCAGACACAGCGTTGGGAGCCTCCAACGACACTTATACAGTGAATATGGTGGGTACAATTGACGGCGGCGCGTCGCAGCCCATATTCAGTCCCAACAACGGTTATAATTTCGCTGGTGGCAATCATTCGTGGCTGGCGTTCTTCACGCCGACCAATGACGACAGCAGCGACCTGCTTTTGACGCCAATGGTTGGCGGACTTCCCTCTGGCAGCGTCAACACAACGGCTACCGCAGGTGGTATCAACAATGCATTCATCGGTACCAATGCAGGCAGCCTTGAAGCAATGCGTGTTGATTTTGTAACAGATGCCAGAGCCGATTCAGGAGTCCTGGGCAATACCGTCGCTGCCCTAGCAGATGACAATTATGCAGTGGGAACCGGACTTGGTGTAGATTATTCGAATCTGGCCGATCGCAATCACCATTTCGACGGCCACTATTTGACGAACGGTGCCTACGCGACTTTCGCTATCAACAATGGAACAAGCAAAGTTCAAATCACCGCACGGGATGATTTTGATACAAACACGGTGGTGGGGGATGGATCCCTAGACTCCCTGAATGGCATTTCCATCAACTTCGATGGCGCAACTGTATTTGTAAGTTTTGCGACAATTGGAACAGTGGCAACAGCGTTCACCGTGGGTTCTCCCGGGGTGGGATTGGCTGATCGTATTTTCACGGTTCAGTTCGTTGACATTGACCCGACCGCAGCCATTAACTATGCGGCGACGATTGACGGCAACATAGATGGAATAAGGGTCGCTGCATTTACCAGCACCGGATATAGCAGCCTTGAATACCAATATGTCAGTGGTACTGCTTTCCAACTTGGTTCATTCGGCACCACAGCAATCAATCCCGGTGTGCCAGTTTCACTGGAAGTGCCCGTGGTTGTCACCGATGGTGATGGCGATAGCGTAACTTCCACTCTTGGCGTAACCTTCAGCCCAACAGGAACCGGCATCCAGAACTACAGCACCAGCTTGTCTGGCGTGACGCAAAGTTCAACTGTTGCCAATCCACACATCATCGGCTCCAGCCTGGATGACACCTTGACGGGTGACGGTGCTAACAATGTGCTTTACGGCGATGCTGGCAATGACACTTTGATCGGCGGTGCCGGCAAGGACACATTGATCGGCGGCATTGGCAATGACACTTTGTCAGGCGGTGCTGGCGGCGACTTCCTGTCGGGCGGCGATGGTGTTGATACGATCAACTTGGGTGCAGGTGATGCGGCGAGGGATACGGTGTTCTTTGACCAGACGGCTTTTGGTGGCATCGATGTGATCAATGACTTCCTGGTTGGAACAACGGCAACCAGCGATGTGATCGATTTGTCGGAACTGTTCACGGTGACGGTGGCTGGCGGCGGTGTGGCGGGCTTTGTGCAAGTTGTGAGAACGAGCTTGCAGGTTGACGTGGATGGCACTGCGAACGGTGCCAACTTCGTGCAGATTGCGACCTTGACAGGTCGCATCGAAGGTGTGGGCAATGAAGTGTCAATCCTCTACGATAACAACGGGCTGGACGACCAATCGACGAATATCACCTGATCACGATATTTAGGGTGGGCGAAAGTTCACCCTTCAAAATTAGTTTGGTGTTACGCTTTGCTGAAGCCAAGCAACTCCACAAGCGGCGTTATTAGTTCGGCCCAATGCTCAAACATGTTCACTGGCTTTTTTTGAGCGGGTAGGGCTTGGAGTTCGTGTTCAACAATAATTCTAGGTTGATCCAACATTGCCACTTTAGGCTCAGCTGGTAAAAGCGTTGAGGCGATATTGGGTTTAGGCAACTCTGCCGCAGCGGGCAAAACATCCATGAGTTCTGCCGCACTTGCAACAAGCTCAACAGCGTTAGGCTTATGCTTTTTCAATTGATTGGTTGCAATGTTAATCCAGCGACCTTTGGTGTTGACAGAATAAACTGGTGCATAGCGCGTGATACTGTCGTGGCGGATAACGCGGTCGTCTTGATTGTCTAAAATAAAGATTCCGTCGGATGTTTTTACCGAAAGAACCGCATGGCCAATGCCGCGGAGCAAATCATTGACGACGACAATGCGCATGGCACTTTCGCTAAAGCCAAGGGCGCGCAGTGATTCATATTTCAGCAATACGTAGTCTTCACAGTCGCCACGGCCTTTAAGCGATTGGGCAGGGCTGGCCCAATAATCGGCCGTGTGGTAAACTTGGCGATCTTCTACATAGTGAAACGCTGTATTTCCCCAACGGTTTACTAAAATGAGTTTCGCTTGGGGTGATAGGTTTTTCCAATTGGCTAATTTATGACGCCACTCTTGAAGTTGTGCGGGGCATTCTGCACTGCCATTGTCGCAAGCGGTGTAAGAAGCGCGCTCATTTTCAATACGACTAATGGCTCTGTACCAACTGCCAAGGCCTGTTGAAGTGTTGGTTTCAAATTCTAGGGATTGGAAAACACCTGTTTGATTGAAGGCCGCAGCAGTTGGCTGGAGGGTTGCTCGTTTTGCTGCAAGCGCAGGGCTGGCTGTAAATAGTCCGGCTGCAAGAAACATCATTGCAGCACTTGCGACGAGGCGTGGTAAAAAACCTGTTAACGGATATTGCGCATCATCTTTCGCGCAGCGCTTCGGCGCGCGCTTTGTTGATTGGCTTGAGCAAATAGTCCAGAACACTTTTCTTCCCCGTCAAAATGTCGACTGATGCGACCATTCCAGGGATGATAGGCAAATCTTCTTTGCCGACTTTTAAGCGGTTCTCTAAAGTTTTAACGGTTACGAGGTAAAAGTTCTCCCGCAGCTGTTCATCGTAAACAGAGTCTGCAGAAATTAATTCAACATTTCCGTCCAGACCTCCATAAATTGAAAAATCATACGCTGTTAACTTTACCACGGCGTGTTGATTAGGATGGATGAAAGCAATGTCGGCCGGTCGAATGCGCGCTTCAACCCGAAGCGAGTCTTCTATCGGCACAATTTCCATAATGGTTTGACCAGCTTGCACGACGCCGCCCACAGTGTTTGCGTTGACTTTGTTAACGATACCTTCGACAGGTGAACGAATGTCGGCTCTGACAACGCGGTCTGTGGCGCCTCGGATCGTTTCTTTGGCAACATTTAATTCTGCTTCAACAGTTGAAAGTTCGGCCCGCGATTCTTCACGGAATTTCTGTTGTTGTTCCGCCACCTGTGCCTCTGACTCCCTGATTGAGGCTTCAAGTTTTGGTAGGGTTTGTTTAAGAACAGCAATCTGGCCATCTGCATCAGCGATTTCCCGTTGCAACCGAATGATGTCGGTTTTGGAAACGATGCCACGTTCTGCCAAGGGTTTTTTCAGCTTCATCTCTTGGTTTGCAAGAGATAGAACTTGCTTTGCTTTGTCCATCGATGCGGTTGCTTCGTTCAATTCGCGGGTGCGTTGTTCAACGCGCTCTTTCAACACTTGAACTTGGCTGGCCAAGCTTTTAAGGCGATCATCGAAAAGATCGGATTCATTTTTGACGACGGAGTTAGATTTTGCGCGCATTTCCGTTGGAAAAGGAGGTGGTGTAGCAAGATTGCCTTCCGCTTCATGTCGCAGGCGCACCACGCGTGCGCCGAGCGACAGAACTTTCGCGGTGACTTCACCAAGATTGGATGCAAAGCCCGTGTCATCAATGCGCGCGAGGAGGGCACCCTTAATAACCTTGTCACCCGTGTGCACCAAAACTACTTTGACGATGCCGCCTTCCAAGCTCTGCACCAACTGTGTCTTGCTTGACGCAATGACCTTGCCATCACCGCGTGTCACTTCGTCAAGGTTAGCAACTGCCGCCCACAATAGGAACCCGCCTACAGCTGCGAGGCAGACTATTGTTGTTACAATCCCAAAGAATGGGGTCTTTTCGCGAAGAGCGGAATCATAATCTGATGCCATTTCAAGGTCATGTCGCGCATGAAACATTACTGTAGTCCTTTATGCTTGAATGCATCGCCGATAAATTGGCGATAAACTAGTCCACAAATCGACTTTCACCAAACGATCTCGGTATTAACCATGATTAGGCTTTTACAACGCAAATTTGCTTTAAGGGGTTTTTGACCTTTGCGGGAAATTGCTAATATTTAAAGAAAGATGTATGTAGTTGTTGGGGCATGAGACAGGTAGCGACATGTTATCCAAAACAATCGGATCAATTGGTTTTAATAACCTGCTCGGGCAGTTTCTTCTTGTTGGCAGTTTGTTGCTGTTGACCGGATGTTCTGGATTGAGTTTGCTGAATGATCCATTGCAACCCCAACAATCACAAGTTTCAAATTTGGCATTTCCACCTCAAGATAATTTGGCGCAAGCCAGTATTAAACCGGGGATGGCAGATGAGAGTGATGGTGACGGCGAATCCTCAAACGGTAGCGAGGGGCCTGTTCCAACAGTCGTTGAACTTGCTTCGATCCCAGTCGTTGGTATTGACGCGGCCAAAACTGGTCAATCACTTGAGACAGACATTGCATCCACCAAAGTAGATCAGGCTGTAAAGTGGCGTGGAAAATTCGACGGCGCAAGTGTTGACATTGCAAATGTCAATGGAACGCTTTGCACGGGGCCGACTGCATTCCAGCCCGGTAGAACGCATGGCAGCGGCAACATTACGCTCGCATGCAGCGACGGTCGCATGGCCAAATTGCAAATATTAAAGGGCGGTTTGAAAGGTATTGTTCGGTTGGGGGGGACAAATGAAAACGTTCAGGTTATGAGCAATGATTGAAGGGGATTACCGTTCTCAACCTCAAACACCCCTCATATTTCGCCGGTTCTTCCTGCCGTCTCTTCCTTAAGGATTGGTGCAGCGAGGCTCATGGAATGGATACCCATAATTGTTGTGAGCTGAATGACCTCAAGGATTTCGGCTTTCGTGGCACCGGCTTTTAGTGCGTTTTGAATATGGCGACGCACACCTGGGCCGTGCAGATGCGTGGTGGCGGCGTTGATCGCGATAAAAATTAATTCCTTATATTTTTGTTCCAGCGGGCCTTTGAGCGGCACTGAGCGGAAATGTAGAAAAGCCTCCAGATAATCCGGGTCAAGTTCCTCGAATAAATCCCATGCCGGGTTCCAATCGCCAGTGGCTTTCTGGGCCTCCATGTGTGGATAGGTTTTGGCCTCGTCCATCAATTATGCTCCTCGGTGTTTAAAGCTGTCGCGCCGAAATGAATAAAGTGCTGCTGGGTCAACTGCAACATCAACAACCGCTGGCTTGCCGCAGACCAGTGCGGCTTTAATGGCCTCAGCGGTTTCTGCCAATGTGGTGGCACGAAATCCGGCGGCACCGTAAAGTTCAGCCAATTTGTCAAAGGGTGGACTGCTGACATCGGCACCAATATAGCGACCGCCAAAGAAATCACGCTGATAAGCTTTCTCAGCACCCCAGCAGCGATTGTTCATGACAACGGTGACCGTACTAATTCCGCAATCTACTGCCGTGCTGAGTTCAGACACCGTCATGCCAAAGCCACCATCGCCCATCAGGCTGACCACCGGGCGGTCGGGGCAGGCAAGTTTCACTCCCAGCCCGCAAGCAAAAGAAAATCCTACCAGCCCGAAATCAAGTGGAGTAAACAGGCTTTTTGGCGACCAATAATTCAGCGCATCGGTCGCTTGCAAACACAACGTGCCTGCATCCATGGTGATTGCTGCATCACGCGGCAGCACATCGCGAAGTGTTTTAAACAAACCCGAAGGGTGGATTGGCTGCGCGGCGATTTGGGCATCGACGTCACGCTTGGAAAGATAGGCGGTTCGCTCCGTTTGAAAAGCTTCAGTCCATTCATTTGCCAGTTTGCGATTTTCCAGTTTGGCGAGCGCGTCACGCAATTGCAGGGCCGCAGTGGGTGCATCGGCCCAGATGCCGATCTCAACCGGAAAGAAGCGCCCGATGGCTGTTGGCTCCAACTCCACCTGAATGATGGCGGCATCCTTGTTGATGTTGTCATATGAATAGAACGTCGCGTTAAAGCCAATGCGTGTTCCAAGCGCCAGAATTACATCCGCCTCGCGCACCAGGCGTGATGCAACGATGTTGCCGCGTGGCCCCATTTGCCCTGCGTTCAATGGATGGCCAAACGGAATTGCATCGCCATGTCCGGGCGAGGTGACGATTGGACAGTTCAGCGCCTCTGCCAGCGCCAATGCTTGTGCATGTCCTTCGCTGTTCTTGATGCCGCCGCCCGCGATGATCACGGGTCGCTGCGCTTTGTGCAAGAGTGTGGCCGCCTGATTGATGGCCGATTGCGCGCCTGCGGGCAGGCTCTGCGAGCGATAGGATTCGGGGCGTGGAGACTCCTCAAAATTGGCCTTTGCCGAAAGCACATCGCGTGGCAGGTTCAACTGCACCGGGCCGCGCCGAGGCGTAAGTGCCACACGGAAGGCCTCGCGGAACATCTCTGGCACGCGGTCAGCGCTGGTTGCTGTCCAAGTCTTTTTGGTCACGGGCTTGAACAGAGACTGTTGGTCAACTTCTTGAAACGCGTCTCTATAGAGATGAGCTGATGACAAGGCTCCAGCTATTGAAACAACGGGCGAGAACGCGGCAGCAGCCTGCGCAAGGCCCGTCACCAAATTGGTCGCACCCGGTCCATTCTGTCCAGCGAGGATGACCCCGGCTTTGCCGCTGGCGCGCGCAAAACCATCGGCCATATGTGTTCCGGTGCGCTCGTCATGGACGCCGATAAAGCGGATTTCGGGCGCGTCATACAGCGCGTCAAACATCTCCATGGTTGCCGAGCCGATCAGGCCAAAGACATGATCAACCTTTTCTACTTTCAGCGCGTCTACAGCGGCTTGCCCGCCCGTCATGGTCTTCATGATGCTTTCCTGTTTTCGTTGTGCTGCACTAAAACTTGGTGCAAAAAATCTTGAATGGGTTTGGTGAAAAATTCTGGCTGTTCGATCAACCCCAGGTGTTGCAGGTCGGGAATAATCCGCACCTGTGCACCAGGAATTTCAGACACGATGGCACGCGACATATCGGGTGTGCTGCCCTTATCATTTTCGCAAGTCATCACCAAAGTGGGGTGAGTGATCGGCGGTTGGGGCCTGATCAGTTCCAATACGCCATGCGCCAGCACCTGACGGTGCTGTGCAAAATTACTGGGATCATTGGCCAGAACATTGGCGCGAACTTGTGCCACTGCTTCGGGATAATTGACGTGAAAGCTGGGCGTAAACCAGCGGTCGAGCGTGGCCTCAATAGTTGCGGCGGGGCCATCACCTGACTGCGCGGCGCGTTCCTCAACCAGTCGCTGCGCTTCTGGGCTGCGCTCATGCGGGGAATTCAGGATCACGAGGGCTGAAACCCTGTTGGGGTGATCCATTGCAAAACGACGATTGATCATGCCGCCCAACGAAAAGCCGATCAAGGCGGCACGAGGCAAGTTGAGGTGATCCATCAGATCGCGGAGCTGATCCGACAGGACGGTCAAGCTGGGCATGCGGGTGGGCAATGCACTTTCACCATGCCCGCAAAGATCATAGCTCAACACGCGGAAATCTTTAGTCAGTGCTGGCAGATGGCCCACCCATGTCTGACGCGTCAGGCCAAGGCCGTGAATCAGCACGACAATCGGTGCGGTTGCCGGACCATTAAGATCATAAGCAGTGCCTCCTAGGCTAATCAATCTAGACCCCCGCCGGGTTGTCGACATTGCGGCCCATCTCTTCCAGATCCTCATATCGATTACCAATCCGGTGATGCGGGTGACCGCCGATGGATGCGCCCAAGGCCACGATGATTTCATCTTCAGCAGGTGCATCGGGCACGGTGAGGTGAATAGTCTGATAATGCGAACGCCGCCCGCCATCATCCTTGTCCATCAGGGGGATCATCAACGCACAGCCCGCGGCGCCGCGCGTATTGGTGAAGACCAAATATGTCTTGGCCTGCACTGCATCGCGGAACTGGTTTCCAAACCACAGTGAATGGGTCAGCGCCTGAGCATGTTCCAACTCGCCGCCCATGCCAACGACCGAGGCCTTGCCGTAACCTTCCAACCTGTCTCCTGTTACATCAAGGATCATGCTCGTCAGCAACTTGCCGATCACCGGACATATATCGCGAATTTCTGGGCGCAGATTTTCCACAAAGCCCCGGCCAAACCACGGATTGCGAATGATCGCCATGGCAGCGACAAGCTTTGTTGGTACTTCCAAAGGCTTGCCGCCTTCGATCTGGGTGGTCTGAATGTGCAGCAATGTGCGGCGGATTTCGGCGGTCATATTAGCGTCCTGAGTGAGAGGAAAGGCGGGCAGGGGCGGTGGCAAAGGCAGGCGTTACGTCCTCAATGAACATTTGCAGCGAACGTTTCTGCTGCGCCATGTCCAGTCCCATGCTGGCATAATAGATAAAAGCATCAACGCCAAGTTCCTCATATTGAGTGAGTTTTCCGATCACAGTTTCAGGTGATCCGAACATCAGATTGGTTTCCAGTGTTGTGGCATCAACCTTGAATTTACCTTCGAAACTGTCCGGAGGCGAACGGTCGGGAAAGCCGTTGCTGACATTGCCAGATTTGGTCATTAGATTACCAAACATGCCCAGAACCGATTGGATCGCGGCCAGCGCGGCCTGACGGTCGGCTTCGTTGGTATAAACAGCCGTGTGACGCATCATAGCAAACTGTCCGTGATAATGCCCGCCATTGTCGGCAATGGCTGCATCAAGTTGGCCGCGATATTTTTGCGCTTCTGCCATCGGCAGGGTCAGGGGCCAACTCATGATGTTGCAATTGTTCTTAACCGCATAATCAAAAGTTATAGGCGAGCGCGCGGCAACCCACACGGGCACATTTGTCTGCACAGGTTTGGGGCAAGATGTTGCCATTGGAAACTGCCAAAATTCGCCATCGTGGGCCACATCGCCTGCCCATAGCGACTGCACCACGGGCAACATTTCTTGCATATAGCGCCAACTGTCTTTTTGATCCAATCCCGGCTTCATGCGGTCAAACTCGCGCTGATAAGCGCCAGAGCCAATACCAAACTCCAATCGCCCGCCTGAAATCAAATCCAACATCGCAGCTTCGCCCGCCAGTCGAATAGGATGCCAATAAGCGGCATTGGCAACACCCACACCGAGACGGATGTTATCGGTATGCCCGGCCCACCAGGTGAGAATCTGAAATGGATTTGGCGCAATGGTCATTTCAAGGGCATGATGTTCTGCGGCCCAAGCAATATCGAATCCAGCTCTATCCGCCATTTGTACCATGTCGAGCGTGTGGCGGCGCACGGCTTCCATGTCGGTTGATGCATCCATGCGTTCCAGATTTATTGCGAGGTGGAATTTCATTGATTGCTCCTTTTTCTTGTCTATCAACGTGCCACAAATTGGTTGGGCAGCGGCTCGTCGGATGTGTTGATCCATACGGTCTTGGGCCTTGTATAATCCATGACGGCTTGAAAGCCGCTTTCGCGCCCATAGCCCGAATTTTTCATGCCGCCGAATTCGGCGATTGGTGATACCGACCGATAAGTGTTGACCCAAACAATCCCAGCCTCTAGCGCCTTGACCATGCGTAAGGAACGGGCTGAGCTTTTGGTGAACACACCTGCCGCCAGACCATGGACGGAAGCATTCGTCAGTTCAATCGCTTCAGCCTCATCTTTAAAGCGCAGCACACTGAGCACTGGCCCGAACATTTCGGTGTCGAGAATCCGAAGATCGGGGTGTGGGCAGTCGATGATGGTGGGTTCATAAAACATGCCTTCACGGTCAACACGCTTGCCACCGCACAACAACTTGCCGCCCTCGGTCACCGCAAAGGCCACTTCACGGTCCATACCGTCCAATTGACCGTGGGTGCAGATTGGGCCCATCTCAGTGTCGTCGGCCATCGGGTCGCCGATCTTGATGCGGCCAGTCACTTCTATCATTCGTGCGAGGAATTTATCTGCAATGCTATCTTGCACCAAAAGCCGTGATCCGGCCACGCAGCTTTGCCCTGCTGCTCCAAAGATTGCAGAAATGGCACCGTTCACCGCTGAATCTAGATCAGCATCCTCAAAGACGATGAAGGCAGACTTGCCACCTAACTCTAGGGACACTTGCGCGAAGTTCTGCGCCGAATTGACTAGAATTTGCCGCGCTGCTCCCGGCCCTCCGGTAAAGGAGACTCGAGAAACCAAGGGGTGCGATGTCAGCACCCGTCCGCAAGGGTCGCCATGCCCAGTGACGATGTTCACAACGCCCGGCGGAATCCCCGCCTGTTCGATCAGCCGTCCAAATTCCAAAATGGCTGCAGGGGCGTGTTCCGAAGCCTTGAGAACAATTGTGTTACCTGCCGCCAAAGCCGGGCCGATCTTGACTGCTGAGAGAAACAGTTGCGAGTTCCACGGCACCACCGCTGCCACCACGCCAAGCGGTTCACGGTTGGTAAAGACAAACAGATCCGGCTTATCGATCGGCAAGGTTTCACCCGAAATCTTGTCGGCGCAGCCCGCGAAGAAATGATAATACTCTGAAATATATTTGGCCTGCCATCGGGTTTCTTTGAGAAGCTTTCCCGTATCCGTCGTTTCAACTGTGCCAAGGGCCTCGGACTCTTTGGCCAATATATCTGCCAACTTCCGCAAGCAATGTCCTCGCATTGTTGGTGATATTTTGGACCATGGCCCGGTCTTGAACGCACGTCGTGCCGCCTTTACGGCGCGGTCAACGTCTTCTACCGTGGCTTCCGGAAAGCGCGCCCAAACCTTTCCAGTTGTAGGGTTCAGACTGTCAAACGTTTTGCCGTCAGAGGCACCAATCCATTCACCATCAATCAGCATCGAATATGATTTCAGTTCTGTCATGCTGTTTCCCCGTTCAAGCCAGCTTGGCTCGGTTCCGATGCTGGCACGACTTTGTGGAAAGCACCAGCCAGATAGGTCAACGGCTGATTCATGCCGTCCCGTACCTCTTGAACTTCGCCAACCACGATAAGATGGCTGCCTGCCACAATGTTTTGTTTCAGTGAGCAACAAAAAACTGTTGCCCCGTCAATCGTCGGTGGCGTTCCACGTTCTTCATTGTGTTCAATGCCGTCAAACCGATCGCCGATCAGCGCGTCATCGAACCCCGCAAACCGCCTCGCGATATCAGCACTACCTTGAGGCAGAACGTTGACATTGAGAACTCCGTTCGTGGCTACGGCCCGCGCAATCCGACTTTCGGATTTGAGGCAAACGAGGATTGTAGGCGGATCAGCAGAGACCGAGGAAAATGCGCTAACAGTTGCGCCATAGCGACCGCCCGGCCCATCGGTGGTTACGACGGTCACGCTGGTCGCCACCCGCCGCATCGCCCTAATGAAGGCCGAACGTTGGTCAGTTATGGGCGAATTTTCGGGGCGACTTGTCATTGTTGCTTTTCCAGCTTTCCGTCAGATCAGTCCATCCCAACCTTGACAGATGCCAATAAATCTGAAAATTGAAATATTATGCACGTTCAGTGCAATATTTATGAATTGAAAATGGCTATGAACATCATTTCGCTTAAAACCTTTCTCGCAATCGTTGAAACCGGCAGTCTTGTGAGGGCATCGGAAAAGATGAATGTTACCCAATCTACAGTAACGGCCCGTCTTCGCACCCTAGAAGAAGAAGTTGGGCAAGCACTTTTGCGACGCAACAAATCTGGCGCGACCCTCACCCCAGCGGGCACAAAGCTGCTGCGTTATGCGGGCATCATGGTGGGGCTTTGGCGACAAGCGCGGTTTGAAACAGGTCTGCCCGCAGGCACGGACTCCGTGTGCAATTTTGGTTGTCACATTGACCTCTGGCCCGATTATGGAAAACGCTTTGGCCATGCTGTGACGAAAGTCGAGCCAAAAATGGGTGTATCAATTCTGCAAGGAAGCCGAGAAGAGTTGGAAGAGTGGCTTGGGTCTGGAGTGGTTGATGTTATTCTGACCTATGAGCCAGGACTGCGCGGCAATCAGACTATACATCCACTGCCGCCGGAAGAAATTGTGCTTTACACCACAAGAGAGGGCAGCCCGATCCGGCATGATCCTCATTATGTTTATGTCGACCATGGCGACGAATTCAGTGATCGCCACGCGGCTGTTTTTTCAGATGCTGACACAGCCCGCGTCACCATTGGCAGCGCGGTTTGGGGGTTAGAATACCTGCTGAAACAAGGCGGGTCGGCCTATTTTTCGAGGGATTCGGTCGCTGCCCATCTGAACAGTGGTGCTTTGTTCGAGGTCGACGCTGCGCCAACGTTCCTGCGCAAAAGATATCTCGTCGTCAACGATGAGGCGACGGCTCAATGGGGCTGGATCGAATTGTTAATCCGCGAATTCCAGAGCTAAGACTTTAGGCGGAATTGTTGAATCGCTGCGAGCAAGGGGACCAATCTGACCTCAGTTGGAAATAGTTTATTTGCCAGAATCTCAGCTTCGTCGCGAAGTATTTTAGTGAACAAATTTTTGTGTAACCAAGGCTCATCGCACTAGAAAGTGGTTGATCACGAGTCCATGGTCATACACGTCATTTCCAATCGAGCTTCCGAGCAATATGTGAATAGATTTCGAGTGATTATGTTCCGGTCCGATTACTTTCCAAATTGTCTTTCAAATTCGACGATTGAATAGAAGTCAAACCACTGCTGTCTTTTGAGTTTTTGAGATAGTTAGTAAGTATCAATGGGAGTGCGGCTTGAAAGTCCTTACCAATGACATTGTGCTCAAGCCCGAACGCGATGTTGGCTAAAAGAAATCCAACCTTGTCTCCGCAATCATAAGTCTTGCCTTGATATTTTACGCCGTGAAATGATTGATAACCCAGCATTCGGATCATGGCGTCGGTCAACTGAATTTCACCGCCAGCACCCGGACTTTGAGTTTCAATCTCGGCGAAAATCTCTGGCTGCAGAATGTAGCGACCAGAAATAATGAGATTTGAAGGGGCCGCACATTGGTTGGGTTTTTCAACCATGCGGTCAATGTCGAAACTATTGCCCCGCCAATTGTTGGCACCTAGTACACCATAATGGTGTGTCTGATTTTCATCCACTTCTTCGGCGGCGATCACATTGCCACCTGTAATATTATAGGTATCGATCAACTGCTTTAGACAGCTTGGATTTGCGTGCATGACCATGTCGGGCAATATCAATGCAAATGGTTCATCACCAACAATATCACGAGCGCACCACACAGCGTGGCCCAAGCCAAGCGGTTCTTGCTGCCTCGTAAAACTTGTTCGTCCAGCTGCTGGAAGGCAGTCTGAAAGTTTAACCAACTCTTCGAGTTTGCCACGATTTCGCAAAGTTGTCTCAAGTTCAAACTGCTTATCAAAATGATCTTCAATGATCGCCTTGTTGCGTCCTGTCACGAAAATGAAATGCTGGTGTTTGCAGACGGAAGCGGAATCCGATTGGCCGGCCTCATGCGCGGCATTAATGTCGCTGGAAATGTAAATGGCACAGACATGTTTCCCCTGGTTTGTAAGGAAGCTTCTGAAAAAGGTCTTTCCATATATCTCCTTGGCTCGGCTGCCAGTGTGGCGGCCACAGTTGCACAGAACATGGTTCAGAAATATCCGGCTCTTAAAATCGCTGGCACCCAAGACGGTTATTTTGAACCTACTGAATCGGACGATATTATTGCTGCGATTAATGCTTCAAATGCCGATATTTTATTTGTTGCGTTGGGCGCACCACGTCAAGAAATGTGGATTGAAACCAATCGTTCAAACCTATCTCCAAGCGTTGCAATAGGCGTTGGTGGTCTGTTTGATTTCTATAGTGACAGAATTTCGCGTGCCCCATTATGGATGCGCGAAGCAGGCTTGGAATGGATTTGGCGATTTCTTCAAGAACCATCGCGGATGTGGCGTCGCTATTTTCTTGGAAATCCGCTATTTTTATACCGCTGTTGGCGTGAACAAAATGCATTCAAAAATCAGCCGAAATTTGGATGGAGTGCAGGCTCTGCGAGCCTTTCAGCGCGAGCGTTGCCTTTGAAATGGAAAATGCGACAAAGGCTTTTTGCGAATACTAAGCGATTGCTTGATATGCTTATGGCTGGTGTAGGCATTTTGGCATTGACCCCATTTTTTATATTGATTGCTATCGCGATCAAATTAGAGTCGCCGGGCCCCGTCTTCTTTTCACAAAAACGCGTGGGCCAAGGTGGCAGCCGCTTTCGCATGTGGAAGTTTCGTTCCATGTTTATTGATGCTGAAGCACGCAGAGCGGCACTCTTAGGCCAGAGTGACCGTAATGGATCGCATTTTAAAATGAAGCTTGATCCCCGCGTAACGCGCGTTGGCCGCGTCATTCGCCGCGCCTCCATTGATGAGCTGCCGCAACTATTAAATGTGCTCATGGGTTCAATGTCGATTGTTGGCCCGCGCCCAAATCTTGAAAATGAAGTCGCTAAATATAAAATCAACGAATTTGGCCGCCTGGATACCAAGCCCGGAATTACCTGCATTTGGCAAGTTTCGGGACGGGCCGAAGTACCATGGGAAAAGCAAGTTGAAATGGATCTTGACTATGTTTTTTCACCCTCAATTTCGTCTGACATCAATCTCATTTTGCGAACATTGCCGGCAATTATATCTGGGAAGGGTGCCTACTAATCAAATTCAATTGGAGGAATATATTATGCATGCGATTATTTTTGCCGATAGAAAAGGTGAAGAGTTAGCCCCATTCACGCAATGTCGCCCCGTTGCTATGTTGCCCATTGGCAATAAGCCTCTGATCGATATTACGATTGAAGAACTGTTCGGTATTGGAGTGCGCACCGCCACAATACTTTCTGCTACAGGAGATCGATCCGTTGAAACACACATTGGAACTGGCAGCAGGTGGGGCATGGTCATTGATCACATTGCAACAGATATAACGCTGAAAAACTTAACAGCGATTGCACGAGCTGTTTCAATTTTGGGGGATTCTTGGATTATGGTGCGTGGAGACATGCTGCGGCCATTTGGGATTCTTGAGGAGGCATTAAAGCGCGGAGATCATCAATCAACTGCCGACATCTATACGGCTCTTGGAATTGCCCTACCAAGTGGAGGGCAGGGCTATCGCATATGAGCTAATGCGTTGATGAGGTAGGCGTTATCCCAGGAACATTTCTTGATGCGGTGGCTGATGGGGATTTTTGGTTTATC
>JAYVPZ010000411.1:0-4286 GCA_043757105.1 Aestuariivirga sp.
TTGCAGCGTTGCTTGGCGGGGCTGACCAATGACAGTGTTGAGATTGCAACTTTGGCTTCGTCTATTGACGATATGGATGTGAATGATCCCAAAATTGTCAAAGCGATTGCACCATTAAGTGCTGAACGCGAAGTGGCTTATGCTCGGGATTTTGTGCGCAAAGTTGATGACTCATTTGAACCGCCGTTCTGGCGACACATTCCAATTTATGCTTACCGCCGCGAAGCCCTTGATAAATTGGCGGGGTTGCCACCTAGCACACGCGAAGTTTTGCGCCAGTTGGAACAAATGCGGGCGCTTGATCATGATATGAGGATGGCTGTTGTGAAGGTTGACATGGCGCCCCTCAGCGTAGATACGCCAGCCGATTTAGAAGCGGCGCGACGCAGTTTGAAAGCTTGAACTTATGAAACATAAAATTGCCTATCAGGGCGAACCGGGCGCCAACTCCCATATTGCCTGTCTTGAGGTGCGCCCTGATTTTGAGCCGATGCCTTGCCGCACGTTTGAAGATGCGTTTCAAGCTGTGAAAGACGGGGTGGCGAAGTTGGCTATGATCCCGATTGATAATTCGGTGGCTGGGCGCGTGGCGGATATTCATCACCTCATGCCTGCGTCTAATCTTTCGATTATTGGCGAGCATTTTCTGCCGATCCATTTTCATTTGTTAGCCGTGCCGGGTGCAAAGCTTGAAGATTTGAAAACTGTTCACAGCCATGTTCACGCACTTGGCCAATGCCGTAAGATGATTAAGGCTCAAGGTTTAACGCCAATTGTGGCGATTGATACAGCTGGTGCTGCGCGAGAACTTTCAGAGACAAAAAATAAAACTGACAGCGCCTTGGCCACAGCTTTGGCAGGCGAGCTTTATGGTTTGGTGCCACTGCTCAAAAATGTTGAAGATGAAGAACACAATACCACGCGCTTCATCATACTTTCGACTGATCGTCAGGATGCACCAGCGGGAAATGGCCCGGTTATGACCAGCTTTGTATTTCGTGTGCGTAACGTTCCGGCCGCTTTGTATAAGGCGATGGGTGGTTTTGCCACCAATGGTGTGAATATGACCAAGCTTGAATCTTATCAGATTGAAGGCCAGTTCAGCGCTACGCAATTTTATGCTGATATTGAAGGCCATCCGGAAGATCGGTCTGTAAAATTGGCTCTGGAAGAGTTGGCTTTTTTCTCGTCCTACACGAAGATTTTAGGCACTTATCCGGCCAGCCCGATCAGAGCTGAAATTGCGCGGAAGATGGCGGCCAGCTATTAACCAGACGCATTCAACCTATTCCGCAATTAACCTTGCCCCAATGCCGCCATTTATGCTTGTTAGCGGCAACTTGGGACATTTTTAGGGGATTCTTTACATGGATCGCATTCGCATTCGCGGTGGCAATAAATTAAACGGCACGATTGATATTTCGGGCGCAAAGAACGCCGCTTTGCCGTTGATGATCATCCCGCTGCTGACGCCAGAGACTGTGACGCTTCATAATGTTCCGCGTTTGGTGGATGCTCAACGTTTGCAACGCATTTTGCAGAACCATGGCGTGGATATTACCACTGCTGGCAAGCGCACTGGTCAATTGGGTGCTGCTGGCGAAACTTTGAAGATTTCGGCTAAGACGATTGTCGATACTGTTGCGCCTTATGAACTCGTTTCAAAAATGCGCGCATCGTTCTGGGTCTTAGGCCCGCTGATTGCACGCATGGGCGAAGCCAAGGTCTCATTGCCCGGAGGTTGTGCCATCGGCACAAGGCCTGTGGACATGCACATTATGGCGATGGAAAAACTGGGTGCAACTGTTGAGATTGACCAAGGATATGTGATCGCAAAGGCCAAGAATGGCCTTAAGGGAGGACATATTTCATTCTCAAAAGTTACAGTGGGTGCAACTCATGCCGCACTCATGGCCGCTGTTTTGGCCAAGGGCGACACCACTATTGAAAATGCTGCGACGGAACCTGAAATCACCGACGTGGCCGAATGCCTTGTTAAGATGGGTGCAAAGATTGAAGGCATTGGCACACGCACATTAAACATCACTGGCGTGACCTCGCTTCATGGTGCTGAGCACACAGTGGTGGCCGACAGGATCGAAACCGGAACTTATGCCATGGTTGTGGGCATGACGGGTGGTGATGTGCTGCTCCGCGGTGCGCGGGCTGACACTTTGGACAATGCCATTCTCACCATGCAACGCGCCGGTTTGACGATTGATACGACCAATGAAGGCATCCGAATTCGGCGCAATGGTTCCGGCATTCTGCCAGTTGATGTGACGACTGATCCTTACCCCGGATTTCCCACTGACATGCAGGCGCAGTTCATGGGCCTTATGACCATGGCCAAGGGCACCAGCCATATTCGCGAAACAATTTTTGAAAACCGCTTTATGCATGTGCAAGAATTAGCGCGTCTTGGAGCCGACATTCATTTGCATGGCGACATGGCAGAAGTGCGCGGCGTGGCAAAGCTGACGGGTGCTGATGTGATGGCCACGGATCTTCGCGCATCAGTTTCATTGGTTATTGCGGGTTTGGCCGCGCAAGGCGAAACCAATATTCACCGTGTTTATCATTTGGACCGTGGCTTTGAAGCGTTGGAAGAAAAGCTGCAAGGTGTGGGTGCAGATGTCACCCGCATTGCTGGGGCATAAACTTAAATCATGCTGCGCTTGACGGCCCAAGATGGCGATGATTTGAATGTGATTTCTGCACAGATGCAAGATGCAGTGATGCGTTATGCTGATCTGGATTTCAACGCCAAACGTCGGCGATTTGTTTTAGTGGCCAATCGGTTTGCTTGGGATGATGCAAAAACAAAGATGCGCCGCCGCACAGGTTTGCACTTTGATTTTGTGACATCGGTTCAAAAGCAAGGTTTTGCAAATGTTGGGCCTGATACCATTCTTTCGCTTCTGGCAATTTCGTTTGTTCCTGTTGATAAAATATCAGGCCACATTACTCTCGCATTTTCTGCGGGCCATCAATTGCGATTGGAAGTCGAATGTGTTGATGCCGCATTGGCCGACATGGGGCCAGCTTGGTCAACTGAAATGACGCCGAGCCACGAGGCTTAAATGGCACTTGTTAAAAATCGCTTGGCCGAAGTGATTGTGGATAATTCAATTGTTCTAAGTCCATCACCTGAGGCTCAGCAAGACAGGCAAATGGCCATTCATGATTTACTGGAAGGTAATAGTTTTACTTTGAGCAATGGCATTGAAGGGCCCTATGCGCTCAGGCTTTCGTCAATGGATAATCGTTTAATTTTTGATCTGAGCAGTGCTACTGGAAAATTTGCCATTGGCCTTTCGCTTTCGCCCTTCAGAAGAATTGTGAAAGACTATTTTCAAATCTGCGACAGCTATAATCAAGCCGTGCAATCTTCCAACCCGCAACATATTGAAACCATCGACATGGCACGACGTGCTTTGCACAATGAAGGCTCAACCGTTTTACAGGAACGCTTGAGCGGCAAAGCCGAGATGGATTTCATAACAGCCCGGCGTTTGTTTACGTTGCTGTGCGCTTTAATGTGGCGGGCCTGATGAATAAAAAAATGCCCAGCGCTATTTTGTTTGCCTGCACCATGAATGCTATTCGCTCGCCTATGGCGGCGGCCATCATGCATCATCACTTCGGCCACAAAATTTATGTGGCTTCGTGTGGAATTGCGGCTGGCGATCCTGATCCGTTTGTGGGCATAATCATGGATGAAATTGGTATTGATCTCAAAAAACATCGGCCACATTCATTTGAAGACTTGGAAGATTCAGCTTTTGATTTGCTGGTTACACTTTCACCCGAAGCCAAACACCGCGCCGACGACATGTCGCGCACCATGGCGATTGAAGTTGAGAATTGGGTAGTAGACGATCCCTCAACCACACAAGGTAGCCGCGAGCAGATATTGGATGCTTACCGGATGGTGCGTGATGATTTAGTGAAGAAGGTAAAGCAGAGGTTTGGTTGACGTCCTCTACCGCTTGCGGGAGAGGAAAGGGGCCCGTCCGCCATAGCCTTAGGCGAAGGCGCGATGGGATAGGTGAGGGTCTGAGTTTGTTAATAAAGCCCTCATCTATCCCATCTCACTATGTTCGATGGGCCCCTTTCTTCCCCCGCAAGCGGTGGAAGACGCTTCAGAGTTTTCTCAAAAAAACTGAACGCACTTTGTGATCAGCGCCTTTACGCAAAACTAAATCTGCCCGCGGTCTTGTTGGCAAAATATTTTCACGCAAATTTACAAAGTTAATCGTGTTCCAAATGCGCGAGGCTGTTTC
>JAYVPZ010000412.1:0-4285 GCA_043757105.1 Aestuariivirga sp.
GCGCGCGCGGGTTAAGCCTAATTGCCTTTACAGTATTTTCCAAAGCTTGTGGCGCATTGCCGGATAGAAATAACAAATCAGAATAAAATAAGAGTGAACCTGCATCGTTTGGGTTTAGCCGAATTGCTGTCTCTACGTGCTCAAGACCTTTATCTAAACTACCTTCGTAAGCCACCACATGTCCGTAAATTGAAAAGCCACCGGAATCGAATGGATCAAGCGCAATGGCCCGGCCGGAAAGAGCCAGCGCCGCTGCCCGGTTCAACTTGCTATCACCGCCATAATGCAACCAATTGAAAGCTTTTACTTGGGCCAAGCGCCAATAGGCTTCGGCATAATTGGGATCGAGGAGAATGGCTTTTTCCAGCATGATCTCCGCCTCACGCGCTTCATCTTTGCCGATGATCCAGAGCCCCCGCGACCTCACACATAATTCATAGGCCTCTAAATTACTTGGACGATAGCGGCTTTCTTGATGTTTATGATCAAGTGCACCTCTTACGGCTTCAACCACTTTGGCAGTCACCGCATCTTGTATCGCAAATATGTCAGCAACATTTTGGTCAAATCTTTCTGCCCAAATATGCTTCCCACCATTACCAGCATCAATCAGCTGCGCGGTTATCCGAAGTCTGTCACCAGATTTACGAGCGCTTCCCTCTAGCACATAGCGCACGCCAAGATCAGCCGCGATTTGCCGAACATCCGAAACTTTGCCCTTATAGGCAAACGACGAATTGCGCGAAATAACAAACATGCCTGCTATATTGGAAAGATCAGTAATAATATCTTCAGCCAAACCATCAACAAAATGTTCCTGCTGTGCATCGTCGCTCATATTGGTAAATGGCAACACGGCAATGCTGCCTTCCGGTGCCACTTTTGAAGGCTGCAATCCGCTCTGCCCCAGCGATGCAAGTGCTGTGAGATAAAGAGGATCAGTAGAAATTTCAGCAATGCTCGTCATTGGTTACTCCAGGCGGATACAGGTTAGGTCGGGTGTCTTCACTTAAACCATCGGTGAAAAACTCTTGTTCCGGATCAGCGCTCATGTTCACAAATGGCAAAACCGCGATGCTGTTGTTGATCGGTGCCGCAATCAACTTTTGCGGAACGCTTACGCCAAGACTTGCCAGCGCGCTAAGATAGAGCGGGTCGGTGTGCAGTTCGTCAGGGCTTTCCAAACAAGTGATCCACCATTTCAGTCAACAATTCATGCACCGCTAGGCTGCATTGGTAAAGTGCTTTGTCGTTTCCAAAATTCTTGCTAGCTTTGCAGCATGTTTGAAGAGTTGAAGAATTACCAAACGTTGGTTGCCGCATTGGTTGCCTTTCTGGCGGCATTGATCGGTTTCAGCGGCGTTCTTTATTCGCAATACCGCATCGCTAAAGTAGCTGAAGATGGCCGCACTCATCAAGAAAAAATGGCCAAGGAAACCGGCGAGCGGCTGAAAAAATCAGAACGAGAGTCTTTTTATAATGCCATGTTGGGTGAGCTTTCGGCTCTGCAACTAGCCATTGCTGCGTCGATCAAGCTTCTGTTGGCGCAAATCTCCATCGCCGAACAACTTGCCCAAATGAACGCCGGTAAGAAAACCCAACCGCGCGTGGCCTTTCGGTTTGCCACGCCAGTGTTTGATAGTCATGTCGTGAAAATTGGCATTCTTGGCCCAGAGCTTTCATTCAAAGCATCAAGCTTGTATGGGCAAATCAAAGCTCTGGCCGCCAATGCCCAAGATCAGGTGCCGGAGATGGATGCTCCAATGGCCGCTCAAGTTATGGCGTCAGTGAAAAGTTCACTTACCAAGCTGGATTTAGAGCTCGTAGAGTTGCAATCATTACTGAAATCACAAATCGCCACCAAATAAAAAGGGCCTATGCGGTGCACAGGCCCTAAATTATCATTTCAAAAAATATCAGTCCGAAATCTTAGCCACAACGCCAGCACCAACAGTGCGTCCGCCTTCGCGGATGGCAAAGCGGAGTTTCTCTTCCATGGCGATCGGCTGAATAAGCTCAACTTGGAACGAGATGTTGTCGCCAGGCATCACCATTTCAGTGCCTTCGGGAAGGGTTACAACACCCGTTACGTCCGTTGTGCGGAAGTAAAACTGTGGACGGTAGTTGTTGAAGAATGGCGTGTGACGACCACCCTCTTCCTTGGTCAGGATATAAACCTCAGCCGTGAACTTCTTGTGTGGCTTGACTGAACCCGTCTTGCACAGAATTTGTCCGCGCTCAACACCTTCACGTTCAATACCACGAAGAAGTGCGCCGATGTTGTCGCCAGCTTGACCTTGGTCAAGCAACTTGCGGAACATTTCAACGCCTGTGCATGTTGTTTTCACAGTGTCGCGAATACCGACGATTTCAATTTCTTCGCCAACCTTCACAATGCCGCGCTCAACACGACCCGTTACAACCGTACCACGGCCAGAGATCGAGAACACATCTTCAATCGGCATCAAGAATGGCAGATCAACTGGGCGGTGCGGCTGTGGAATATAAGTATCAACAGCTTCCATCAACTTGAGGATTGCTTCGCGGCCAATCTCAGGATTGGTGCCATTGAGGGCACACAAGGCTGAACCGCGGATGATTGGAATATCATCGCCGGGGAATTGGTAAGATGACAAAAGCTCGCGCACTTCCATTTCAACGAGATCCAAAAGTTCCGGATCGTCAACCATGTCAACCTTGTTCATGAACACAACAAGCGCTGGAACACCAACTTGGCGTGCAAGCAGAATGTGCTCACGTGTCTGTGGCATTGGGCCGTCAGATGCTGACACAACCAAAATACCGCCGTCCATTTGAGCTGCACCGGTGATCATGTTCTTCACATAATCGGCGTGTCCTGGGCAATCAACATGCGCGTAATGGCGAGCCTTGGTTTGATATTCAACGTGAGCGGTATTGATCGTAATACCACGCGCACGCTCTTCAGGAGCCTTATCAATCATGTCATAAGCTGTGTAAGTAGCCCCACCGGTTTCAGCCAAAATCTTGGTGATCGCAGCTGTCAACGAGGTCTTGCCATGATCAACGTGACCAATCGTGCCAATGTTGCAATGCGGCTTATCGCGGTTGAATTTCTCTTTTGCCATGGTTCTACTCCATCAATCTCAAAAATCTTAAGCGTATTTCTTTTTAACTTCGTCAGCTTCGTTCCGAGGAACCTGCTCGTAGTGATCAAACTGCATCGTGTATGAAGCACGACCCTGGCTCATTGAGCGCAGATTGTTAATGTAACCAAACATGTTGGCCAGTGGCACCATCGCATTTACGATCTGTGCGTTGCCGCGTGTTGTTGTGCCGAGGATCTGACCACGACGTGAATTCAAGTCGCCGATCACACCGCCGAGATATTCTTCAGGCGAAGTGCACTCTACCTTCATGATAGGCTCAAGAAGAACTGCACCAGCCTGTTCGAAAGCTTCGCGCATTGCAGCACGTGTAGCGATTTCAAAAGCAATCGCAGAAGAGTCAACGTCATGGTAAGCGCCGTCAATCAAAGCAACCTTCATGTCAACAACTGGGAAGCCGATGACTGGACCGGATGACAATACTGAGTTCAAGCCTTTTTCAACGCCTGGGATATATTCCTTCGGAACCGAACCACCAACAACACGAGCTTCAAACGAATTGCCTGCGCCCTTTTCTGCTGGTTCAATTTCAAGAATAACACGAGCATATTGACCAGTACCGCCAGTTTGCTTCTTGTGTGTATAATCCTTAGTGATCTTGCGGGTGATGGCTTCACGGTAGGCAACCTGCGGCGCACCAACAACAACTTCAACCTTGTGCGTGCGCTTCAAAATATCGACCTTAATGTCGAGATGAAGTTCGCCCATACCCTTAATGATGGTTTCGCCTGATTCAGAGTCAGTCGAAACGCGGAAAGATGGATCTTCAGCAGCAAGCTTATACAAAGCCACGGCCATCTTTTCTTGGTCAACCTTGGTCTTAGGTTCAACCTTCATTTCGATCACAGGCTCAGGGAATTCCATCTTTTCGAGGATCACTGGCTTGGCTGGATCGCAAAGCGTATCGCCTGTGCGTGTATCTTTCAAACCCACAAGAGCAACGATGTCGCCAGCGTGGGCTTCAGAAATTTCTTCGCGGTTGTTAGCATGCATCAAAACCATGCGGCCAACGCGTTCAGTCTTGTCACGTGTCGAATTCAAAAGCGAAGTGCCCTTGCCCAACACGCCAGAATAAATACGGCAGAATGTGAGAATGCCATATTGGTCATCCATCAACTTGAACGCCAACAAAGCCAGTG